>CALCWL010000318.1 GCA_937906285.1 uncultured Rhodanobacter sp.
GATCACCGCATCCTGCCCCGCCAGCCGGGCAGCCAGTTCGGCAGGACTGAACTTGCGCTCGGTCTCCTCCACGGTCACCTGGAAATGCGGCTCCAGCCGGGCGATGACACCGGGGAAAGTGGGGCGGGACACCCAGACACGCGGCTTGTCGGTCATCGAACGGGTTCCGGTGGCGGTGGTTGGGCCTCAGGCGATGCGTGGCGCCACCGGCCCCACGTCGCCGCATTGCGCCCGATGGCGCAAGGCGTGGTCCATCAGCACCAGCGCCATCATCGCTTCGGCGATGGGCGTGGCGCGGATGCCGACGCAGGGGTCGTGCCGCCCCTTGGTGACCACGTCCACCGGCTCGCCGGCCAGGTTCACGCTGTGGCCGGGAATCAGGATGCTGGACGTGGGCTTCAACGCGATGGAAGCGGTGACCGGCTGGCCGCTGCTGATGCCGCCGAGGATACCGCCGGCATGATTGGACGTAAAGCCGTCCAAACGCATTTCGTCGCGGTGTCCGCTGCCGCGCTGGGAAACGGCGGCGAAGCCGTCGCCGATCTCCACACCCTTGACGGCGTTGATCGACATCAGCGCACTGGCCAGGTCGCCGTCCAGCTTGCCGTAGATCGGCTCGCCCCAGCCCGGCGGCACGCCGTCGGCGACCACGTTGACGCGCGCGCCGACCGAGTCGCCGGACTTGCGCAGCGTGTTGATGTAATCCTCAAGCACCGGCACTTGGGTTGCATCGGGCCAGAAGAACGGATTCCGTTCCACCGCCTCCCAGTCGAACGCATCCGGCACGATGTCGCCGATCTGCGCCAGGTAGCCGCGCACGCGCACGCCGTGATGTTCGGCCAGCCACTTCTTGGCGACCACCGCCGCAGCCACGCGCATGGTGGTCTCGCGCGCCGATGAACGCCCGCCGCCGCGCGGGTCGCGGATGCCGTATTTCTGCCAGTAGGTATAGTCGGCGTGGCCGGGGCGGAAAGTCTGCTCGATCTCGCCGTAATCCTTGCTGCGCTGGTCGGTGTTGCGGATCAGCAGCGCGACCGGCGTGCCGGTGGTCAGGCCCTGGTAGACGCCGGAGAGGATCTCCACCTCGTCCGCTTCGTGCCGCTGCGAGGTGTAGCGGCTGCGGCCGGTGGCGCGGCGTTCGAGGTCGTAGCGGAACTCCTCCGCCGCGATCGCCAGCCCCGGCGGGCAGCCGTCGATCACGCAGCCGATCGCCGGCCCGTGGCTTTCGCCGAAGGTGGTGACGGTGAACAGCTTGCCGAAAGAATTGCTGGACATGGCGCGACCGGGGCCAAAGCTCCAAGCATAGCGGCACCACCCCCGATTGTCGGAACCCACCCGCTGACGAATCCCTTCTGCCCGGCCCGGCTTCGTACCGCGGCCGCGAGGCGGCTCCTACCGCGGCACCGCCGCCCACTCGCGGGACAGCATCGCGAAGACCATGTCGTCCACCCACTCGCCATGCAGCCACAGGCTCTCGCGGTGATGCGCCTCCTGGCGCATGCCCAGCGAACGCAGCAGCGCCAGGCAGGCCAGGTTGCGCGGGTCGACCGAGGCGTGGATGCGGTGGCGGCCGAGCGGGCCGAACACCTGGTCGAACAGGGCGCGCAGCGCCTCGCCGGCATAGCCGCGGCCCTGCTCCGCCGGCAGCAGGCTGATGCCGAACTCGACCGAGTCCTTCGCATCCCCCGGCAGGTTCACACCGAGGTCGCCGATCAGGCGGCCGTCCTCGCGCCGACGGATCGCACGCTGGACCCAGCCGACCGGGATTGCTGCCGGCGATTGCCGCTCGATGAACGCAGCCGCGGCCGCCAGGTCAGCCGGGCGCCAGCCCTGGTAACGGGCCACCGCGGGGTCGCCGCGCACGGCGAACAGCGCGGCGGCATCGTCAGGGCGCAACGGGTCGATCCGCAACCGCGCCGTGATCAATTCCATGGTTCAGCCCGGGCGGCGCGCGGCGGCGGCCGCGTGGATCGCCGTCGCATGCTCGATGAGGTCGCGCCGCTCCAGCGCGAACACGCCCATCTGGCCCACCTTGAACTCGATCCACACGAAAGGCACTTCCGGCAGCACCGCGGCCAGCGCGTGTTCGCTCTCGCCCACCTCGACGATCAGCAGGCCATCGTCGGTGAGATGGTCGGCCGCTTCGTCCAGCATGCGCAGGCACAGGTCCAGGCCATCCACGCCGGAAGTCAGGCCGAGCTTCGGCTCGTGCGCGTACTCGCCGGGCAGCGCGGCGTATTCGTCCTCGGTGACGTACGGCGGGTTGGAGACGATCAGGTCGTACTTGCGCCCGGCCACGCCGGCGAACAGGTCGGAGCGGATCGCCTCGACGCGATCCTCGACGTGCTGGAACGCGATGTTCTCGCGCGCCAGCGCCAGAGCGTCGTCGCTGACGTCGACGAGATCGACCCGCCAGTCCGGGTTGTATTCGGCCATGGCGATGCCGATGCAGCCCGAGCCGGTGCACAGGTCCAGCGCACGTTCGACCGGGCGCTCGTCCAGCCACGGCGCGAAGCCCGACTCGATCAGCTCGGCGATCGGCG
>CALCWL010000319.1 GCA_937906285.1 uncultured Rhodanobacter sp.
CACGCCGCCTGCGGGCTGGAGGAGGTGTGGCTGCTGGAGGCGATCGAGCAACTGCGCGACGACCTGGTCACGGCGCTGGGTTCGGCCGATCGCCGCGCACTGGACGTGGTGCTGCAGCGGCTGGATACCGAGCGGCAGTGGCAACTCGAAAGCATGCGCGCGCTGCAGCGCCGGCGCATGGCGCTGCTGGCAAGGCTCAACGCGCTGGCATGGTCGGCCGAGGGCTATCTGGGCCTGATCCAGGGCGTGGTCGACATTCTCGCCTCGCACCAGGAATTTGCCGCCTGCGCGGTGGGTCGTCCGGACGATTCCGGAAGGCTGACCTACGAGGCAGTGGCCGGCAATGCGTTTGCGGCCTACCTGCGCGCGCTGAGCGCGGGCGAGGCGTTGCCGATCCGCGTCGATACCGATCATCCGGAGGGCGGCGGACCGAGCGGGCGCGCCTGGCGCACGGTAAGCATCCAGCGCTGCGTGCATTTCGGCAGCGATCCGGCCATGGCCAGCTGGCGCGACATGGCGCTCGGGCTCGGGGTGATCTCCAGCGTGTCGATCCCGCTGTGTCCGTCGCGCGACAACCCGGTGGTGCTGCTGTCGCTGTACAGCCCGTATGCCGGCGGCTTGCAGAGCGAGGATCAACGTGCCTTCGTGGAACAGGTCAAGTCGGTGCTGGACCTGGCGCTGGCGCGACTGTCGCCACCGCGGCAGGGTGCCGAATTGCTGCCGTTCTTCGTGCGCGAGCGCTGGCGCGTGCGGATCGCCACCGATGCCTTGCAGATGCACTACCAGCCGCTGATCCGGCTGGCCGACGGCGCGGTCACCGAGTTCGAGGCGCTGGCGCGCTTGCGCGACGTGGACGACCAGCTGCTGGCTCCGGGCCGCTTCCTGCCCGCGCTGGATGCCGATGACCTGATCGTGCTGTTCCGGCATGGCCTGGCGCTGGCCGCCGCCTGCCGCCAGTCGCTGTGCGGCGCGGGCCACCCGCTGGACATGTCGGTGAACGTGCCGGCCGCCGCATTGGAAGACCCCCGCTACGGCGCAGCCGCCGCCGCAGTCCTCGCCGACAGCGGTTGCCCGCCCGCGGCGCTGCTGCTGGAGATCCTGGAATCCCCGCTGGCCAGCGAACACCCCGGTTCGCTGGACGAGCCGGGCATGCA
>CALCWL010000320.1 GCA_937906285.1 uncultured Rhodanobacter sp.
AGTCATGCGCGTTGCTCCTTGGTATCTTGGTCGTCGGCGTCGGTTTCGACGGCCGGGGGCGTCGGGTCGGTCGAAGGCCGCTCCGGATCGGCGGCAGCTTCGGCGGGGCCGGATGAGTCGGTGGTCGCCTCGGCGACGGGGTCGACGGCGAGGGTCGGGGGAGAGGCGTCGTCCGTGGCGGCGACATCGGCCGACGGCTCGCTGGTGGCATCGGCATCGTCCGGGTCGGTGGCGGCCTGGTCGTCAGCCTCGGCGTCCGGGTCGATCGGCAGGTCGCGGGCGACGCGCGCCGGCAGCGGCTCGGGTTCGAAGCGCATCTGCGGATCTTCCATGTCGCGGATTTCCGACAGCGGCGGCAGCTGGTCCAGCGATTTCAGGTTGAAGTAGTCGAGGAAGGCGCGCGTGGTGCCGAACAGCGCCGGCTTGCCGGGCACGTCGCGATGGCCGACCACGCGGATCCACTCGCGCTCCTCCATCGTCTTGATGATGTTCGAGGACACCACCACGCCGCGGATCTGCTCGATCTCGGGGCGGGTGATCGGTTGCCGATAGGCGATCAGCGCCAATGTTTCCAGCAGGGCCCGCGAATAGCGGCTGGGCCGCTCGGTCCACATCCGCGAGATCCATGGATGCACGTCCTGGCGCACCTGGTAGCGGAAGCCGGAGGCGACCTCCTTCAGTTCGATGCCGCGTCCTTCGCAGTCGCCGGCCAGCGACTCCAGCGCCTGCGCGATCTGCTGCGAACCGACGTCCTCGTCCTCGCTGAACAGGTCGCCGAGCTGGTGCAGTGTCATCGGTTGGGTCGACGCCAGCAAGGCGGCCTCGATGATGGGTTTGAGTTGGTCGATCTGCATGGGTTCGAGTCGGTGCCGGGGTTCGGCGTGGGTCGGTCAGGAGAGGGATGGATCAGTCGCCGACGGTTCGGCCAGCGCCGATTCGCCCGCTTGGGTGTCGTCGTCCGCCGGCAGTTCGGCAGGTTCTTCGTGGCTGGCCTTGGCCTTGACGTAGATCGGCGCCAGCGGCACCTCCTGCACGATCTCGATCAGCATTTCCTTGGCCAGCTCCAGCATCGCCAGGAAGGTCACCACGATGCCCGGGCGGCCTTCGGCCAGGTCGAACAGATCCTCGAACCGGTGAAAGGTGTCGTCCTCCAGCCGGCTCAGCAGCTCGCCCATGCGCTGGCGCACGCTGAGCGCCTCGCGCTTGATCGCGTGATGACCGAACAGTTCGGCGCGGTGCATCACGTCCTTGAGCGCTAGCAGGAGCTCGGTCAGTTCCAGCGGAGGCGGCAGCCTGATCACGTTGCGCTCACCCGTGTCGGCATGCACCACCACGCTGTCGCGCTCCATGCGCGGCAGGGCGTCGATGTCCTCGGCCGCCCGCTTGAACCGTTCATACTCCTGCAACCGGCGTACCAGTTCGGCACGCGGGTCGTCTTCCAGCCCTTCCTCCAGCGGCGGTCGCGGCAGCAGCAGGCGCGATTTGATCTCGCCCAGGATTGCCGCCATCAGCAGGTACTCGGCGGCCAGCTCCAGTCGCATCACGTCCCGCATCAGCTCGATGTAGGTCATGTACTGCCGGGTGATCTCGGCAACCGGAATGTCCAGGATGTCCAGGTTCTGCCGGCGGATCAGGTACAGCAGCAGGTCCAGCGGACCTTCGAACGACTCCAGGATGACCTCGAGCGCATCCGGCGGGATGTACAGATCCTGCGGCATCTGCAGCATCGGCTCGCCGCGCACGATGGCCAGCGGCATCTCCTGTTGTTGCGGCACCGCGGCAAATGCGTCGGGCGTGGCGGCGCCCGGAGCGGACTGCTCGACGACGGATTCAGTGCTCATCAAGGCCTGTCTGGAGAGCCGTATTCCACGGCTGGCAGTGGATAGCGCATGTTCATGGTTGTTCGTGGGCAGGCGCGACATGCTGCTCGCGCCCGGCATGTGCCCGCGCTCGAACGCGTCGTTGGGCGGCGTCCCGGTATCCCGTTTCCGTGCAACATCAAAACCGAGGCGCGGTCGGCGCCGTCGTTTCGCCCGGCATGACGAATTCACGCATCGTGGTTCGGTCAGGCGGGTCGTCAGCGACCAAGGCGCTGCTGCTGCGGGTCGTCGGCCACGACAACAGAGCAAGCCAACTGGCGAACAACTTCGGCGCCGCTGGCTCTTTGCCGGTCAGTCTGGGTACTTCGGTGAACAACCCTGGAGCGCCGAAGAGCCGGCAGCAAGCAGGTTCCATGGGTCCAC
>CALCWL010000321.1 GCA_937906285.1 uncultured Rhodanobacter sp.
GCGTTATTCGCCAGAGGCGGGCAGAAGCTGGGGCGCCTGTTCTGGAAGTTCAGCGACGCCGGCGTGATCGACGGCGTGGCCGTGAACGGGTCGGTGCGACTGGTCCACCGTGGCGCGGCGCTGATGCGGCGACTCCAGACCGGTTACCTCTACCACTACGCGTTCGCCATGATCATCGGCGTGATCGTGCTGTTTGGCGGCTATCGACTGTTCGGCAACTAGGGGAAGCAGGCTCCATGTTCAATCATCTTCTCAGTCTGCTGATCTGGCTGCCCATCGTCGGCGCGGTGCCGGTGCTGCTGGCCGGTTCCGCCCGGCCGATGCTGGCGCGCTGGCTGGCGCTGCTGATTGCCATCGCGACCTTCGTGATCAGCCTGTGGCTGCTGCGCTACGACCCGGAAGGGTCGGTGATGCAGCTGCAGGAAACCCATGTGTGGATCGCGACCTGGGGCGTGCATTTCACCCTGGCGGTGGACGGCATCTCCGTCGCGCTGATCCTGATGACTACCTTCGTCGGCATCCTGGTCATCGCCGGCGCCTGGAAGGTCATCCAGGACCGTCCGCATCAGTACATGGCCTGCATGCTGCTGCTGGAGGGCCTGCTGATCGGCGTGTTCTGCGCTACCGACGCACTGGTGTTCTACGCCTTCTTCGAGGCGGTGCTGATTCCGATGTACATCCTGATCGGCATGTGGGGCGGTCCGCGGCGCGTGTACGCGACGCTGAAGTTGTTCATCTACACGTTCACCGGCTCGGTGTTCATGCTGATCGCGTTGCTGTACCTGTACCAGAAGGCGCACACGTTCGATCTGGCGACGCTGGCGGCGCTGCCGCTGACGTTCAAGGAGCAGGCCTGGCTGTTCTTCGGCTTTCTGATCGCCTTCGCGATCAAGGTGCCGATGGTGCCGGTGCACACCTGGCTGCCCGACGCGCACGTCGAGGCGCCCACCGGCGGCTCGGTGTGGCTGGCGGCGGTGATGCTGAAGATCGGCACCTACGGCATGGTGCGCTTCATCCTGCCGATCACCCCGGACGCCGGTGCGCACTTCGCGTGGATCGTGATCGTGCTCAGCCTGGTCGCGATCGTCTACATCGGCTATGTCGCGCTGGTGCAGGAGGACATGAAGAAGCTGGTGGCCTATTCGTCCGTGGCGCACATGGGCTTCGTCACCCTGGGCATCTTCATGGCCTTCATGCTGGTGCGCGAAGGCGGCAATACCGACATGGCCAGCCTGGGCATGCAGGGCGCGATGGTGCAGATGATTTCGCACGGGTTCGTCTCCGGCGCCATGTTCACCTGCATCGGCGTGATGTACGACCGCACCCATACGCGCCAGATCAAGGACTACGGTGGCGTCATCAACATGATGCCGTGGTTCGGCCTTTTCTACGTCTTGTTCGCGATGGCGAACTGCGGCCTGCCGGGCACCAGCGGTTTCGTCGGCGAATTCATGGTGATCCTGGCCAGCTTCAGCGCCAGCCCGTGGATCGCGTTGTTTGCCACGTTCACCCTGATCATCGGTGCCGGCTACACCTTGTGGTTGGTCAAGCGCGTGCTGTGGGGCCCGGTGACCACCGAACACGTCAAGCACATGACGCCGATGACCCCGCGTGAAACCTGGGTGCTGATCGGCTTCGCCGTTGCGGTCCTGGCCATCGGCGTGTGGCCGCAGCCGCTGATCCACCTGATGGACAGCTCGGTGGCGCACCTGGTGCAGCAACTTGCCGTCCACAAGATCTGAGCAGAAGCGAACATGCCCACTCTCTATGACATCCTGACCCTGCTGCCGGAGCTTTACCTGGTGGCGGCGGTGTGCCTGATTCTGCTGCTGGACGCGTTCATGAAGCCGGCGCAGCGCCCGCAGCTGCACTGGATCTCCATCGCCGTGCTGCTGGTGGCGATCTATCTGGTGGTCGCCGGTCAGCCCGAACAGACCGCCACCGCGTTCAACGGCATGTTCGTGCGCGACCACGTGGCGGAGATCCTCAAGGTCTTCGCGCTGGGCATCACCGCGGTGGTGTTCGTGTACGCGCGGCCCTACATGATTGACCGCAAGCTGTTCGGTGGCGAGTTCTACGCGTTGATGATCTTCGCCGTGCTCGGCGTGATGGTGATGGTGTCGGCCGGCAACCTGGTCACGATCTACCTGGGCCTGGCGCTGCTGTCGCTGTCGTCTTACGCGCTGGTCGCGTTGAACCGCGACGCCCGCCTGCCGCCGGAGGCGGCGATCAAGTATTTCGTGCTGAGCGCGCTGGCCTCCGGCATGCTGCTGTACGGCATGTCGATGGTCTACGGCGCTTCCGGCATGGGCGGTACGCCGACGCTGGATCTGGCCCAGTTGCATGATGTGATGGCCTACACCACGGCGCCGAAACTGCTGCTGCTGGGCCTGGTGTTCATGCTGGTGGGCATCGGCTTCGAGCTGGGCGTGGCGCCGTTCCACATGTGGCTGCCGGACGTCTACCACGGCGCGCCGACGCCGGTGACGACCTTCATCGGCGCGGTGTCGAAACTGGCGGCGTTCGGTCTGGCCTGGCGCCTGCTCGAGGTCGGCATGGGCGACCTCAGCCGCTACTGGCAGCCGATGCTGGCCGCGCTGGCCACCGCCTCGCTGGTGATCGGCAACCTGGTCGCCATCGTGCAGACCAACTTCAAGCGCATGATGGCGTACTCGACCATTTCGCACATGGGCTACGTGTTGCTGGGTCTCTCGGCGGCAACCCCGGAAGGCTACTCGGCCGCGCTGTTCTATGTGATCTGCTACGCGCTGATGAGCGCGGCGGCGTTCGGCGTGATGCTGGTGCTCGCCCGGGCCGGGTTCGAGTGCGAGGAGATCAGCGATTTCAAGGGCCTGAACCAGAAGGCGCCGTGGATGGCGTTCCTGATGCTGCTGGCGATGTTCTCGCTGGCCGGCGTGCCGCCGCTGTTCGGCTTCTGGGCCAAGGTGCTGGTGCTGGAGGCGGCGATCCACGCCGACATGCTGTGGCTGGCCATCGTCGGTGTCGTCACGGCTTTCATCGGGCTTTACTACTACCTGTACGTCATCAAGGCGATGTACTTCGACGCGCCGGAGGAAGGCGCGTCGGTGGAGGTCAAGACCGACGCCTCGCTGCGCGTGGTCCTGTCGGTGAACGCCTTGGCGCTGCTTGCGCTCGGCCTGTACTGGGGCCCGTTGCTGGCATGGTGCCAGCGGGCGTTCGGCGTCTGATGCTGATGTTGGCGGATGAATATGCGGCAAGCGCGACGATCTTCGTGCTTGCAAGAAACCCGCCATCCCGGTAGACTTTGCGGACTCTGATGCGGGGTGGAGCAGTCTGGCAGCTCGTCGGGCTCATAACCCGAAGGTCGCAGGTTCGAATCCTGCCCCCGCTACCAGATCTTTCTTGATGCAAGAAAGCCTCCTCGTGAGGCTTTTTTGTTGGCTGCGAGGATGTGCGGCGCGGCGCGCGGGCGCCGACAAGGAAAGCGACACGAGGACGATCATCGGCGAGTCAGGGAAATGGGCCGTTGGAGCCCATTTTTTGTTTCCGCGACCGAGTTCAGGTGAGTTGATGGATACCCAAGCTCTGGCACGACGATTCAGCGAAGTACTGGCCGATCTGGGCCTGGAATGCCTTGGCGTGGAGTTCACTCCATCGCAGGGGCAGAGTACCCTGCGGGTTTACCTTGATTTGCCCGAGACGGACGGCGCGGAGCGCCGCGAAGTCGGCATCGAGGATTGCGAGAAGGCAAGTCGCGAGTTGTCGGCGCTGCTCGACGTGGAGGACCCGATTCCCGGCCATTACGTGCTGGAAGTCTCCTCGCCGGGAATCGACCGGCCGTTGTTCACCGCGGCGCAGTTCGGCAAGGCCGCGGGACAGGAAGTGAAGGTGCTGCTGAAGGCGCCGCTGGATGGCCGTCGGCGCCTGCGCGGCAAGCTGACCGTGGTGGATGGCGAACGCATTTCGCTCGAAGCGGAAGGCCGCACCTTCGATTTCGAGCACAACCAGGTCGAAAGTGCACGCGTGGTGCCGGACTGGGTCGCACTCGGTTATGCGCCCCAGCCCAAGCCCGGTGGCAAACGCCCCGCCAAGAGCTAGATCAACATTGAAAAGCCCGCCACGGAGGGCGGATCTTTGATCCACGTGCTCATGGACGAGCGCAGAAAAATCAACAATTGGACGCCGCCTGGCGCCTGTGGAGTTGCAGCAATGAGCAAAGAACTTTTGCTGGTCGTCGATGCGGTCGCCAACGAAAAGGGCGTGTCGGAGGACGTGATCTTCGACGCGATGGAGGCTGCACTGGCCTCGGCCGCCAAGAAGCGCTACCCCGACGAAGAGCCGGATATCCGCGTGTCGATCAACCACGATACCGGCGAGTACGAGACGTTCCGCCGCTGGGAGATCATCGCCGATGACGGCGAGATGGAATCCCCGGCGTACCAGCTGCGCCTGATGGATGCGCTGGACGAGCGTGCCGACGCCCAGGTTGGCGAGTACATCGAGGAGCAGGTCGAGAACGCCGAGTTCGGCCGCATCGCGGCGCAGGCCGCCAAGCAGGTGATCGTGCAGCGCGTGCGCGAGGCCGAGCGCCAGCAGGTGGTGGATGCCTTCGCCGATCGCGTCGGCGAACTGGTCACCGGCATCGTCAAGCGCGTCGAGCGCGGCAACATCTATCTCGACCTGGGCAGCAATGCCGAGGCATTCATCCCGCGCGACAAGACCATTCCGCGCGAGTCGGCACGTGTGGGCGACCGCGTGCGCGGCTACCTCTACGAGGTCAAATCCGAGGTTCGTGGCCCGCAGCTGTTCGTGTCGCGCGCCGCGCCGGAGTTCATGATCGAGTTGTTCAAGCTGGAAGTGCCGGAAGTCGGCCAGGGCCTGGTCGAGATCAAGGGTTGCGCCCGCGACCCCGGCGACCGCGCCAAGATCGCCGTGCTGGCGCACGACAGTCGCACTGATCCGATCGGCGCATGCATCGGCATGCGTGGTTCGCGCGTGCAGGCGGTGTCCAACGATCTCAATGGCGAGCGCGTCGACATCATCCTGTGGCACGAGAACCCGGCCCAGTTCGTCATCAACGCGATGGCGCCGGCCGAGGTGCAGTCCATCATCATGGCCGAGGACAAGCTGTCCCAGGCGATCGGCCGCGGCGGCCAGAACGTGCGCCTGGCCAGCAAGCTGACCGGCTGGCAGCTCAACGTGATGACGCAGGACCAGGTCACCGCCAAGAGCGAAGCCGAGCAGGAAGCGGCACGCATCCTGTTCATGGACAAGCTCGAGGTCGACCAGGAGATCGCGGTCATTCTGGTGCAGGAGGGTTTCTCCAGCATCGAGGAGATCGCCTACGTTCCCAGCGCCGAGCTGCTGGCCGTGGAAGGCTTCGACGAGGACATCGTCGAGGAGCTGCGCGCCCGCGCACGCGATGCGCTGCTGACCGAGGCGCTGGCGGTGGAGGAAGGCGTCGACGATCACCAGCCCAGCGCCGAGCTGCTTGCGCTGGAAGGCATGGACGAGGAAACCGCCTATGCGCTGGCCGCGCGCGAGGTCACCACGGTCGACGACCTGGCCGACCTCGCGGTGGACGACCTCATCGACATCGAAGGCATGGATGAGGAGCGCGCTGCGGCGCTGATCATGGCAGCCCGCGCGCCGATGATCGCGCGGCTGGAGCAGGGTGGCTGAGCGCAGGCACGGCGGCACCCCGGACGGGTGCGCCGGGAAGAACCCCGGGTTCTTCACCACGGATGGAAAAAGGCGGCGATCATCATGCCGCACGAAACGACAAGCGCGGGAACGGCGGAGCAGAGAACAGATGTCGGACGTCACGATCAAACAACTCGCCCAGGTACTGGGCATGCCGGTCGACAAGCTGCTGACGCAGCTTGGCGAGGCGGGCATGAAATTCTCCGACCAGGAGCAGGTCATCAGCAGCACCGAGAAGGTGAAACTGCTGGGATTCCTGCGCCGAACCCACGGCAAGGCCGAAGCCGCCGCCGAAGTCGCGGACGCGGCGCCGCGCCAGATCACCCTGCGACGACGCACGGTGGGCGAATTGAAGGTGGCTGGCTCCGGCGGCCGTGGCGCCACCGGCCCCGCCAAGACGGTGAACGTGGAAGTGCGCGCCAGGCGCACCTACGTCAAGCGCAGCGTGATTGCCGAGGAGGCCAGTGCCGAACCCGAGCGCGAGGAGGCCGTGCGCAAGCTGCAGGAATCGCAGCAGCAGCGCGAGCGCGAGGAGCGCGAGCGGCTGGACTCCGAGCAACGCCGTGAGAATGACGCGCGCAAGCGCGAACTCGACGAGCAGCAGCGTCAGGAAGAGGCCCGGCGTGCCGAAGCGACCGCCGAAGCGCAGAGCGCGGCGGATGTCGCTGCGCCAGCGGCAGAAGCGCCCGCCGAGGAACCGGTTGTCGCAAGCGAGCCCGCCGACGAGGAACCGGGCGTGCAGCGCATGGACCAGCGTGAGCTGGGCATGATCCTTCCGCGCATCCACGAGCCGCGCAAGCGCGAAAAGCTGGTCAAGCCACCCGCCCCGGCGCCAGCACCTGCGCCGGCGCCTGCGCCGGTGGCGACCGATGCGGCCCGTGGCGGCAAGGCGCGGCACAGCCGCGAGCGCAACGAGGACGTCGGCAGCAAGCACGAGCGCGACGGTAGCAAGCGCTTTGCCGGTGGCCAGATGCACCTCAGCGAGGCCGATCGCGCGCGCCGTTCGTCCTCCAGCGCCAAGCGCGGCAAGGGCGGGCGCAGCGGCGGCCGCGACCTGCTGGCGCGCGGCAGCGGCGTGGCCGGCGGAACGCACGGGTTCTCCCGCCCCACCGCGCCGGTGGTGCGCGAGGTAGTGGTGAGCGACACCAACGTGGTGGCCGATCTCGCCCAGAAGATGGCGGTGAAGGGCTCCGAGGTGGTGAAGGCCCTGTTCAAGATGGGCGTGATGGCGACGATCAACCAGACCGTCGACCACGACACTGCCGTGCTGGTGGTGGAGGAACTCGGCCATACGCCGGTGGCGGACAGCCAGAACAACGCCGAGGAGACGCTGGCGGCACATACCCAGAACATCGAACTGGAAGGCGAGAAGGTTCCGCGGCCGCCGGTAGTGACGATCATGGGTCACGTCGATCACGGCAAGACCTCGCTGCTCGACTACATCCGGCGCACCAAGGTGGCCTCCGGCGAGGCCGGCGGCATCACCCAGCACATCGGCGCCTACCACGTGAAGACCTCGCGGGGCGTGATCACCTTCCTCGACACCCCGGGCCACGCGGCGTTCACCTCGATGCGTGCCCGCGGTGCCCAGTCGACCGACATCGTGATCCTGGTGGTCGCCGCCGACGACGGCGTCAAGCCGCAGACGATCGAAGCGGTCAAGCATGCTCGCGCGGCCAACGTGCCGATCATCGTGGCCGTCAACAAGATGGACAAGGACGGAGCCAACCCCGACAACGTCAAGCAGGGCCTGGTCGCGCAGGAAGTGGTGCCGGAAGACTGGGGTGGCGACGTGCAGTTCGTGCCGGTGTCGGCCAAGACCGGGATGGGCATCGAGGAGCTGCTCGACGCGATCTCGATCCAGGCCGAGGTGATGGAGCTCAAGGCGGTGGCCGACGGCCGCGCCTCCGGCGTGGTGATCGAGTCCAGCCTGGATCGCGGTCGCGGTCCGGTGGCCACCGTGCTGGTGCAGCAGGGTACGTTGCGCAAGGGCGACTTCGTGGTTTGCGGCATCGAGTACGGGCGCATGCGCGCGCTGATCAACCAGTCCGGCAAGCAGGTGGACGAGGCCGGTCCGTCGATTCCGGTGCAGGTGCTGGGTTTGTCCGGCGTGCCCGAGACCGGCGACGACTTCGTCTGTGTCGAGGACGAGCGGCTGGCCCGCGAAGTGGCGCAGGAGCGCGAACTCAAGCGGCGCGAGACGCGGATGGTCAGCAAGAGCAACCGGCTCGAGGACATCATCGCCAAGATGGGCCAGGGCGACGAGCAGCAGACGCTCAACATCCTGGTCAAGGGCGACGTGCAGGGTTCGGTAGAGGCCTTGCGCGAGTCGCTGACCCAGATCGGCAACGAGCGCGTGCGGGTCAACGTGGTGTCCTCCGGTGTGGGCGGCATCAACGAATCCGACGCCACGCTCGCCGCCGCATCCAAGGCTCTGGTGATCGGCTTCAACGTGCGCGCCGATGCTTCGGCACGCAAGGTGATCGAGACCAACGGCCTGGACGTGCGCTACTTCTCCATCATCTACGACGTGATCGACCAGGTCACCCAGGCCGCCACTGGCCTGCTCGGCATGGAAGTGCGCGAAGACATCATCGGCATCGCCGAGGTGCGCGACGTGTTCCGCAGCTCCAAGTTCGGCGCGGTGGCCGGCTGCATGGTCACCGAGGGCCACGTCAAGCGCAGCAAGCCGATTCGCGTGTTGCGCGACAACGTGGTGGTGTTCGAGGGCGAGCTGGAATCGCTGCGCCGCTTCAAGGACCTCGTCGACGAGGTCCGCAGCGGCATGGAGTGCGGCATCGCCGTGAAGCAGTACAACGACGTCAAGGTCGGCGACCAGATCGAGTGCTTCGAGCGTACCGAGGTCGCTCGCACGCTGTAAGCGCCGACGGCGCTCGCAGCGTACGAGCGGGGAATGGGGAATCGGGAATAGTCAGAGCGACTGCCCCGACTCCCCCGGCCTCCATGCTCCCGTGACGCGCCTTTGCCTTTCCGATTCCCTATTCTCGATTCCCTATTCCCGGCTCTTCAACCATGCCTTCCCGCGACTTCAAACGTACTGACCGCATCGGAGCCGAGCTGCGCCGTGAGCTTGGGCTGCTGGTGCATGCCGCCGTGCGCGACCACGGGCTGCCGTCGGTGAGCGTTTCCGATGTCGAGATCACCCGTGACCTGGACTGGGCCACGGTGTGGGTCACTGCGCTGGTGCCGGAGCAGGGTCTGCCGGCCGTGAAGGCGCTCAACCAGATGGGGCACGAGATCCGCCATGCCTTGGCGCACAGCGGCATGCGCATGCGGCGCGTGCCTGAACTGAAGTTCAAGTACGACGATTCGGTCGACAAGGGCGAGCGCATCGATCGCCTGTTGCGCGAACAGGCGGATGCGCCCAAGCCGGACGATGACGCCAGCGCGGTCTGAGTCGAGCGGCACGGCTTCGGCACGAATGAGCAAACCGCCTCGCTTCCAGTATCGCGACCTGCACGGCATCGTGCTGCTCGACAAGCCGATCGGCTTGAGCTCGAACCAGGCCCTGCAGGGCGTTCGCCGGCTGTTGCGCGCGGCCAAGGGTGGCCATGCCGGTGCCCTCGACCCGCTGGCCAGTGGTCTGCTGCCACTGTGTTTCGGCGAGGCGACCAAGCTGGCCGGCACGCTGCTCGGCGCCAGCAAGGGCTATGTAGCTGAATGCCGGCTTGGCATCAGCACCGACACCGGCGACCGCGAGGGCGAGGTGACCGCACGCCAGCCGGTGCCTCGACTCGACTCCGGGCTGATCGAAGCCGCACTGGTGCCGTTGCGCGGAGCGATCCGGCAGGTGCCGCCGATGTATTCGGCGCTCAAGCAGGATGGCGAAAGGCTGTACGTGAAGGCGCGCCGCGGCGAGTCGGTGGAGCGGCCGGCGCGCGCCGTGGTCGTGCATCGGCTGGAGCTGCTCTCCCGCGACGGCGATACCTTGCAGTTGCTGGTGGAATGCGGTTCGGGGACCTATGTGCGATCGCTGGCGACGGATCTGGGCGCGACCCTGGGTTGCGGTGCGCACCTGACTGCGCTGCGGCGCACCTGGGTGGATCCCTTCCGCCATCCGCACATGGTCACCATGGCCGAACTCGAACAGGCGGCGGAGCAGGGCGACGAGGCGTTGCTGCGCCATCTGCTGCCGGTGGCCGAGGGTCTGTGCGACCTGCCATCGGTTCACCTGGACGAGGCGCAGGCGATGGCCATTTCACGCGGCCAGCCGATTCAGCTTGACCCATCGGTACCTGGCGGGCGCTGCGCGGCATTCGCGCCTGATGGTGCCTTGCTTGCCGTGCTCGAACTGGACGACCTGCGTCGCAGCCGCATCCTGCGCGGCTTCAACCTGCCGCCAGCGGGCGGATTTGCCTGAAAAGCGGGCTGCGCACTTGTTGTAACACCACCGGCATCAGTAGAATAGACAAGTTATTTCAACGCTTTCACTCCAACCAGGGCGAAGCTTGCGCTTGTGTCATCTCGCGATGATGCAAGCGCAAGCTTCGCATCGCCTTTCAAGGAAACGTACAACCATGTCCCTTACCGCAGAACAGACCAGCAAGATCATTGCTGATTTCGGCCGCGTGCCGAACGATACGGGCTCGACCGAAGTCCAGGTGGCCCTGCTGTCCGCCCGCATCGACCATCTCACCGGTCACTTCAAGGATCACATTCAGGACCATCACTCGCGTCGTGGTCTGCTCAAGCTCGTCAACCAGCGCAAGCGCCTGCTCAGCTATCTGAAGGATCGCGATCTTGCGCGCTACCAGACCCTGATCGAACGCCTCGGCCTGCGGCGGTAACGCGGGGCGCCGTTCGCGGACGCGAGGATCAAGCAGCGCCCGTGCGCGGGCGCCTTTCCCCATTCAGATCAGGAAACAGTCACGTGGCAAAAGTAACCAAGTCATTCCAGTACGGTAATCACGAAGTCACGCTGGAGACGGGCGAAATCGCCCGCCAGGCATCCGGTGCGGTCATGGCCAGCATGGGCGGTACCGTGGTGCTGGTCACCGCCGTCGCCGCGACCAAGCAGAAGGAAGGCCAGGATTTCTTCCCGCTCACCGTCGACTACGTCGAGAAGTTCTATTCCGCCGGCCGCATTCCCGGCGGCTTCTTCAAGCGCGAAGGTCGTCCGACCGAGAAAGAGACGCTGACCTCGCGCCTGATCGATCGCCCGGTGCGCCCGCTGTTCCCGGATGACTTCAAGAACGAAGTGCAGGTCATCGCCCAGGTCGTCTCGCTGAACCCGGAAGTGGACGGCGACATCGTGGCCCTGCTCGGCGCCTCCGCCGCGCTGAGCCTGGCCGGCATCCCGTTCAAGGGCCCGATCGGCGCCGCCCGCGTCGGTTACGCCAACGGCAAGTACCTGCTGAACCCCTCGCAGACCGAGCTGAAGACTTCCGACCTCGACCTGGTCGTCGCCGGTACCGCCGGTGCGGTGCTGATGGTGGAATCCGAAGCCAAGCTGCTGTCCGAGGACGTGATGCTCGGCGCCGTGATGTTCGGTCATCAGCAGATGCAGACCGCGATCCGCGCGATCGCCGAGCTGGCCACCGAGGCCGGCAAGCCGTCGTGGGACTGGCAGGCACCGGCGCGCAACGAGTCGCTGGTCGCCGCCGTCAAGGGTGCGGTCGGCGATCAGCTGGCCACCGCCTTCCAGGTGCGCGACAAGCTGGAGCGTCGCGACGCAATCGCCGCGATCAAGGCCGACGTGCTGGCCGGGCTCAAGGCGCAGGCCGAGGAGAACGGCTGGTCCACCGCCGCAATGGCCAAGGAGTTCGAGGAACTCGAATACCACACCATGCGCGACAGCGTGCTGAAGACCAAGGTGCGCATCGATGGTCGCCAGCTGGACGACGTGCGCGCGATCACCGCCCGTGTCGGCGTGCTGCCGCGTACGCACGGTTCGGCACTGTTCACCCGCGGCGAAACCCAGGCGCTGGTCGTCATCACCCTGGGCACCACGCGTGATGCGCAGATCATCGACGCCCCCGGCGGCGAGTCGAAGGATCCGTTCCTGTTCCACTACAACTTCCCGCCGTTCTCGGT
>CALCWL010000322.1 GCA_937906285.1 uncultured Rhodanobacter sp.
GTCCATCGTGCCGCTGATGGCCGGCGGCGGCCTGTTTGAGACCGGCGCCGGCGGCAGCGCGCCGAAGCACGTGCAGCAGTTCCTGGAAGAGAACTACCTGCGCTGGGATTCGCTCGGCGAGTTCCTCGCGCTGGCCGCGTCGCTGGAGCACCTGGGCAACCGCTACGGCAGCGCCGAGGTGGAGGTGCTGGCGAAGACGCTGGACCAGGCCAACGGCAAGTTCCTCGACACCGACAAGTCGCCCTCGCGCAAGGTCGGCGGCATCGACAACCGCGGCAGCCACTTCTATCTGGCGCTGTACTGGGCGCAGGCGCTGGCTGCGCAGGACATGAACGCCGCGTTGAAGGCGAGGTTCGCGCCGCTGGCCAAGGCGCTGACCGAGCACGAGGCGACCATCGTCGACGAGCTCGCCCGCGTGCAGGGCAAGCCGGTCGACATCGGCGGCTATTACCACCCTGACCGGATGAAAGCCGGCGCGGCGATGCGGCCCAGCGCCACGCTCAATACGGCGCTGGGGTTGCTGTCCGCGTGAGGGAGTGATTGCGGCGGCGGATCAGGCGCTGGCCTGATCCAGCGCCGCGATCTCGTCGGCGCGCAGCGAAAGCTGCAAGGCGCCGAGCAGCTCGTTCAATTGCGCCACGCTGGTGGCGCTGGCGATCGGCGCGCCGATGCCGGGGCGCGCCATCAACCAGGCCAGGGCCACCTGCGCGGGCCTGGCGTGATGGGCAGCGGCCACCGCGTCCAGCGCGGCCAGCACACCGAGCCCATGCGGGTTGAGGTAGGCGCGCACGCCACCGCTGCGCGCCGGGTGGCCGGCGAGGTCGGCCGCCTTGCGGTACTTCCCGCTGAGGAAGCCGCTGGCCAGCGCGTAGTAGCAGATCACGCCGATGTTCTCGCGACGGATCAGCGGCTCCAGTTCGGCCTCATAGCCGCGGCGGCTGACCAGGTTGTATTCCGGCTGCAGCACTTCGTAGCGCGGCAGGTTGTGCTGCTTCGACACGGCCAGCGCGTCGGCGAAGCGTTCGGCGCTGTAGTTGGACGCGCCGATCGTGCGTACCTTGCCTTGCTCGATCAGTCGCGCAAAGCCGCCCAGGGTGTCGGCCAGCAGCACGCTGGCGTCGTCCTCGTGGGCGAAGTAGAGGTCGATGCGGTCGGTCTGCAGGCGTCGCAACGAGTCTTCCACGGCCAGCTGCAGGTTCACCGGGGCCAGTCCCTTGTGCTGCGCCCATTTGCCCACCTTGCTGGCGATCACCACCTGGTCGCGCTTGCCGCTGCGCTTGAGCCACTTGCCGATGATGGCCTCCGATTCGCCGCCGCGGTTGCCCGGCACCCATGCGGGGTAGACGTCGGCGGTGTCGATCAGGTTGCCGCCGCCGTCGACGAAGGCGTCCAGCAGCTCGAACGCGCGCGGTTCGTCCACCGTCCAGCCGAAGACATTGCCGCCGAAGGCGAGCGGCGCGATCGAAAGGGATGTGCCGCCGAGTGACCGTCGCTGCATGGAACGCCTCCGTCGGGAACGAGCATGGAAAAGGCGCGTGACGGCCGTCGCGCGCCTTCATCCACATGGTGCATTCCGTGCCGCATTCAAGCCGCGGACGGTCAGTGCGGCACCACGATGCGCGGCCACACGGCAGCACAGCAGGCCAGCGCCGCGGCTTTGGCGTCGCGACTGGCGGATGCTTCGGCGACTGCGGGGTCGGCCGTGTCGGCGGCCGGCGTTTCCGTGCGCCATTCGAGGTCGTCCTTGTGCAGCAGGTGGCCGTGCAGGAACAGCAGGTCTTTCCATATCGAGCTCATGGGGGCCTCCTCGGGAGGGTGTCAGGCTTGGGGTGTGCTCAAGATACGCGTGCGCGAATGCGCCAGAAAGCGATATATTCGCAAGCCAGACTTGAGAGATATTCAAGATGAGCAAGCTGCCGTTGGGGCTCCTGCAACAGTTCGTGCTGATCGCCCGGCAGGGCAATCTGTCACGCGCGGCACGCGAGGCGAACCTCACCGTCAGTGCGCTCAGTCACCAGATGAAGCAACTGGAGGAGCGGCTGGATCGGCGCCTGTTCGAGCGCGGGCCGCGCGGGGTGACGCTGACCGTCGACGGCAACTGTCTGCTGGAAGCGGTGGGCGAACATGTCGACGGCATCGAACATGCGCTCGGCGCCTATCGCACGCGTCACCACGATGCGCTCGCGCTCAGCGCCAGCCCCGGCATCATGTCGAGCTGGCTGGTGCCGCGGCTGCCGAAACTGGTTGCTGCGCACCCGGAGCTGGAGCTCAGCCTGCAATCCGGTTCGACCCTGGTGAACTTCGCGCGCGACCCGGTCGACGTGGCCCTGCGTTACGGTGCCGGCGAGTGGCCCGGTCTGCACTGCGAACGGCTGTTCGGCGAATGGATCGCGCCGGTGGCCGCGCCCGAACTGGTGGCGCGGATGGCCGGCACCGATCCGCGCGAGCTGTCGCGCTGGCCGCTGCTTGGCGAACCCGTCCCGTCCACGCGCTGGCGCGACTGGTTCGAGCGCACCGGGAGTATCCCGCCGGCGCGCTACGTGGCGCAGTTCGACAGCCTCGATGCGCTGCGTCACGCGGCCCTGGAAGGCCTCGGCGTGGCGCTGGGGCGGATGGTCACCTCCAAGTCGCTGATCGACGCGGGGCGACTGCAGGTGCTGGGCGACCGCTACCTGGCGGTGAAGGAGGCCTACTGGCTGGTGTATCCGCCGCGCTCGCTGGAGCATCGCGGCCTGCAACGGTTCCGCGAATGGTTGCTGGCCGAGGCGGACGACTACCGGCGGCAGATGTCCGCGTTCCGGCCGTACGACAAGGCGGTCGATTGACGCAGTGACGCGGAGCCGCCAAACAGGCCATCATCAAGGGTCGTTGTCGATCATTGCGAGGAGTCGAACCATGAAATCACGCGCCGCCGTCGCCTGGGCCGCAGGCCAGCCGCTCTCCATCGAACAGGTCGACGTGGCCGGCCCGAAGGCCGGCGAGGTGCTGGTGCGCATCGTCGCCACCGGCGTCTGCCACACCGACGCGTTTACCCTCTCCGGCGACGATCCGGAGGGGCAGTTCCCGGTGATCCTCGGCCACGAGGGCGGCGGCATCGTCGAGGAGGTCGGCGAGGGCGTGACCTCGCTCGAGGTCGGCGACCACGTCATCCCGCTGTACACGCCCGAATGCGGCGAGTGCAAGTTCTGCCGCTCAGGCAAGACCAACCTGTGCCAGAAGATCCGCGTGACCCAGGGCCGTGGCCTGATGCCCGACGGCACCAGCCGCTTCTCGCTGGATGGCAAGCCGCTGCTGCACTACATGGGCACCAGCACCTTCAGCGAATACACCGTGCTGCCGGAGATCTCGGTGGCGAAGATCAACAAGGCCGCGCCGCTGGAAAAGGTCTGCCTGCTCGGTTGCGGCATCACCACCGGCATCGGCGCGGTGCTCAACACGGCGAAGGTGGAGCCGGGTGCCAGCGTGGCGGTGTTCGGGCTCGGCGGCATTGGCCTGTCGGTGGTGCAGGGCGCGGTGATGGCGAAGGCTGGCCGCATCGTGGTGGTCGACACCAACCCGGCCAAGTTCGAGATGGCGAAGGTGCTCGGCGCCACCGACTGCATCAATCCGAAGGACTACCCGGACACGCCGATCCAGCAGGTGATCGTGGAGCTCACCGACGGTGGCGTGGACTACTCGTTCGAGTGCATCGGCAACGTCCACGTGATGCGCTCGGCGCTGGAGTGCTGCCACAAGGGCTGGGGCGAGTCGATCATCATCGGCGTGGCCGGCGCGGGCCAGGAAATCAGTACGCGGCCGTTCCAGCTGGTCACCGGCCGCGTGTGGCGCGGCTCGGCGTTCGGCGGCGTCAAGGGGCGCTCGCAGTTGCCCGGCTATGTCGAGCGCTACCTGGCCGGCGAGATCCACATCGACGAGATGATCAGCCAGGTGCTGCCGCTGGAGCGCATCAACGAGGCGTTCGACCTGATGCATGACGGCAAGGCGATTCGCTCGGTGATCCATTACTGAGCCATGCTTGCGGGCTGCGGGATGCCGTAGAATGGGCGCGTGAGAGGGGCGGGCGCACGGCTCGCTTCCACCTGTCCATCTGGTCTTCACGGTCTTTCAGCCATCTTGGCCGCCATCAACTGCTGGTGCTCCACCTGCCCCGCGACGGCCGCGGCCGGGCGCGGGCAGTGGCGCAGCGCATTCGAACCACCACTTCCATCGCGTCCGGACGGCCTGCGGGCCAGGGAGTCAACCATGAACCCAGCGAATCCCGCCCACTTTTCATCGCGCGGGCGGTCGCGGCCGCGCTTCGCCTGGCTGCTGATCGCCGCGCTGGCGTTGCCGGCGTGTGCGCAACAGGTGGCGCCGGGCGCTTCCAGCGAAGCGGATCAGCCGACCGATGCGCTGGTGCCGCCGACCAGCGCCAGCGATTTCACTGCCTCGCAACTGGACCAGGTGCTGGCGGGCAGCTGGCGTTCGCCGGCCAACCGTGCGCGCGACGTTTATCGCCATCCCAAGGCAACCTTGCAGTTCTTCGGCGTGCAGCCGGACCAGACGGTGATCGAGATCACCCCCGGCGGCGGCTGGTACAGCGAGATTCTGGCGCCGCTGCTCAACGACAATGGCCACTACATCGCCGCAGTCGCGGCGCCGCGCGACGGTACCGAGGCACGCCGCGACGACAGCGCACTGCATCGCCTGTTCGCTGCCGATCCGGCGCATTACGGCAACGCGAAAATCATCGAGTTCAATCCACGTGCGCCGGTGTTCGGGCCGGCCGCCTCGGCCGACACGGTGCTGACCTTCCGCAACGTGCACAACTGGGTCCAGGCAGGCACCTCGCCGGCCATGTTCAAGGCCTTTTTCGCGGTGCTGCGGCCGGGCGGCGTGCTCGGCGTCGTCGATCATCGCGCAACCCCAGGAGCTACCCTGGAGGCGGTGAAGGGGAGCGGCTACCTGCCCACCGACTACGTGGTGAAGCTGGCCGTCGACGCCGGTTTCGTGCTCGACGGCAGCAGCGAGATCAACGCCAACCCGCAGGACACGCACGACCACCCCAAGGGCGTGTGGACGCTGCCGCCCACGCTGACCCTGGGCGAGCAGGACCGGGCGAAGTACCAGGCGATCGGCGAGTCGGATCGCATGACGCTGCGCTTCGTCAAGCCGGCTGCGCCGGCGAGTGCCGCCACTGCCGCCGCGACCGCCCGGTAGCCCGGCGGTCGCGGCACCCGCATGTTGCTGGCGTTCAACAAGCCGTATGGCGTGCTCTGCCAGTTCACCGACCGCGAGGGCCGCGCCACGCTGGCCGATTACGTCGCGCAAACGGACGTCTATGCGGCTGGACGGCTGGACCGCGACAGCGAAGGCCTGCTGCTGCTGACCGACGACGGCCCGCTCGCGCACCGCCTCACCGACCCGCGCCACAAGCAGGCCAAGACCTATCTCGCCCAGGTCGAGGGTCGCATCGACGAAGCGGCGCTGGCCGCGCTGCGCCGCGGCGTGACGTTGAACGACGGCCCGACCCTGCCGGCCGAGGCCGCCCTCGCCGCCGAACCGGACTGGCTGTGGCCGCGCGATCCGCCGGTGCGCTTCCGCCAGTCCATCCCCACCAGCTGGCTCAGCCTGACCCTGCGCGAAGGCCGCAATCGCCAGGTGCGTCGCATGACCGCCGCCGTCGGCTTTCCGACCTTGCGGCTGATCCGCGTGCGCGTCGGCGACCACGCGCTGGATGGCCTGGCCCCCGGCGAGTCGCGCGTGCTGGGGGCGTAGGGCGGACACTGCCCGCCGCTCTTCACCCTGCGGGAAGCGGTATCCGGCGGGCGGTGCCCGCCCTACGCCAGCGGCGGCAATCCGAAGAACGCCTCGGCCGTCGCCGTGCTGTTCGCCGCGGTGACTTCCGCGCTCTCGCCGCGATCGCGGGCGATCTCCTCACAGATGTGCTTGAGGTACATCGGCTCGTTGCGCCGGTGCGCCGGCGGCGGGCGCACCGTGCGCGGCAGCAGGTAGGGCGCGTCGGTCTCGATCATCAGGCGGTTCGCGGGGATCTCGCGCACCAGCTCGCGCAGGTGGGTGCCGCGGCGTTCGTCGCAGATCCAGCCGGTGATGCCGATGTGGCAATCCAGCGCCAGGTAATCGCGCAGCGCCGCGCCGGTGTCGGTGAAGCAGTGCACCACCGCGCCCGGCACCTTGTCGCGGTAGCGCCGCAGCAGCGCGACGAAATCGTCGTGCGCATCGCGCTGATGCAGGAACAACGGCTTGTGCAGATCGACCGCGATCTGCAGCTGGCGTTCGAACACGGCCAGCTGTACCTCGCGCGGCGAGTAGTTGCGGTTGTAGTCCAGCCCGGTTTCACCGATCGCACGCACCGCCGGGTCGCGCGCCAGCTCGCGCAGCAACGCCTCGGTGGCGTCGTCGAAGTCGATCGCGTGGTGCGGGTGCACGCCGGCGGTGGCGAACAGGCGGCCGGCGTGGTCATGCGCCAGGGCCAGTGCGTGGCGGCTGCCGTCGGCAGAGGCGCCGGTCACGATCATCCGGCTCACGCCGTGCTGCTGCGCACGCGCCAGCATGGCGTCGAAGTCGTGCCGGAACGATTCGTGGCCGAGATTGGCGCCGATGTCGATGAGCTGCATGAAGGACCTGTGCGGAACGGGAAACGGGCGATGAAAAGACGCGAGTGTGGACAGGTTCTCGGAATTTTTCCAATAGACAGATCGCGCACCGCTCTTCTACGTTCGCCGATTCGCTGTCCCGGGGAGGGCAGCGGAATCCAGCTGTCGATGCCGGCACCTGCGTGTCGAAGCGGCAGATCGTCTGACTGTTTTGGGGGATGCAATGCTCAACAAGAAACTCGTCGCTGCCCTGGTCCTGGCCCTGGGCGGCGTCACCGCGGCGTCGTGCATGGCCGCGACGCCGTTGCACATCCACGCCGGTGCCATGGGGCGGATCGCGCCCGCGACGCTGGCCAGCCGGCTGGGCTTGGGGACGGACGCCTCATTCCAGGCCGATCGCCAGCTGCGTACCGCGCACGGCACGCTGAAATCGCGCGAGCGACAGACCTGGCGCGGCGTGCCGGTGTACGGCCGCAGCGTGGTGGTGGAACGCGACGCGCGCGGCGCGGTGCTCTCGGTGAGCGGCTCGGCCGAGCGGGACATCGGCGCCCAGCTGGCCTCGGCGCAACCGCGGCTGACGGCGGCCGCGGCCGAAGCGGCGCTGCGGCGGCATCGCGGCGATACCGCGCTCGCTGCACGCAACATCTCCAGCAAGCTGTTCGTCTATCCGCAGGCCGGTGCCGCGCCGCGGCTGGCCTATCGGGTCTCCTACGTCCTGGACAACCATGGCCAGCCATCCCGTCCGACGGCGATCGTCGACGCCGGCACCGGCACCGTGCTGAAACAGTGGGACGGGCTCGCCTACGGCCGGCGCCCGCCGGGCGGCGGCAGCGCGCCCACCGCGGTCACCGCGACCGGCCCGGGCGGCAATGAACTGACCGGCTTGTACAACTACGACAACTCCGGCCCCGGTCGCGAGCGCCTCGACGCGGTGCGCATCGGCAGCGTGTGCTACTTGCAGGACGCCAGCGTCGCCACCTACAACCTGGGCGGCGGCCAGCGCGTCACGCAGTGGTCGTTCGGCTGCCCCGGCAGCAATCCGGCGCTGTGGCTGAGCCAAGGCGATGCGATCAACGGCGCCTATTCGCCGATCAACGACGCCCATCATTTCGGCGGCGTGGTGCACGACATGTACTCGACCTGGTTCGGCGAACCGCCGTTGAAGAACGCCGATGGCTCGGCGATGCAGCTGTCGATGTGGGTGCACTACGGCACCAACTACGAGAACGCGTTCTGGGACGGCCACGAGATGGTCTTCGGCGACGGCGACCAGTATTTCTTCCCCTTCGTGGTGCTGGACGTGACCGGGCACGAGATCAGCCACGGTTTCACCGAGCAGCATTCGGGGCTGGAATACACCGGCCAGTCCGGCGGCATGAACGAGGCGTTCTCCGACATGGCCGGCGAGGCGGTGAAGTACTTCGACCGCGGCAGCAACGACTTCATGGTCGGCGCGGACATGGTCAAGCCGGCCACGGTGCCGTTGCTGGGCATGGCGGCGCTGCGCGACATGTGCACGCCGAGCAACGATGGCGCGTCCATCGACAGCGCGCGCGATTACAACGACGCGCTGGACGTTCACTACACCAGCGGCGTGTACAACCGCGCGTTCTGCCTGCTGGCCAGGACCGGCGGCTGGAACACGCGCAAGGCGTTCGAGGTGTTCCACGACGCCAACGCGCTGTACTGGGGGCCGGCCGAAACCTTCGACGGCGGTGCCTGCGGCGTGGAGCAGGCCGCCATCGATCGCGGCTATGCCGAGGCCGACGTGGCTGCTGCCTTCGACGCGGTCGACGTGGCCTGCACCGCACGCTGAACCGGCCCGTCCGGATCGAATCCGCCACCGGGCGTGAGCGGCGACGAGCCGCGCGCCGGTGGCGACACATCACATGCCAGGCATCGCCACGCGCCATCGGCGCGCGGGCGCTGCCGCACAGGAGATCTTCCAAATCATGAACACGATTTACAGCAGGATCTGGAATGCCGCGCTGGGCGCGGTGGTGGTGGCCTCGGAGCTGGCCGCGCGGCGCGGCCGTCGCGGCGGCTCGCGCCTGCGCCTGGTCGCCGCCGGCGTGCTGGCGCTGGCGCTGGCGCCGCTGACGATCCACGCGCAGACCGCGGCCGCGAGCTGCACCTACACCGTCGACGGCGTCACCACCACGGTCCCGGCCACGCCCACCGGCGACGGCGCCTTCGTCTGCGGCGTGGATGCGGTCGCCAGCGGCGACAATGCCAGCGCATTCGGCTCCAACGCCAGCGCCACCGACGGTTCCACCACGGCGGTGGGCGGCAACTACGTCGACACCGACGGCACCGTGTACGGCACCGAAGCAAGCGCGTTCGGCGCCACCGCGCTGGGCGCCGGCGCCGGCGCAGACGGCTTCGACAGCACGGCGGTCGGCTCGCTGGCGTACGCCACCGGCCAGGGCGCGTTCGCCGGCGGCACCAACGCCGGTGCGGATGGCTACAACAGCGTGGCGCTCGGCGCCAACGCGCAAGCATCGGACCGCGGCAGCATCGCGATCGGCGGCGGCGATCCGGACCCGGCCAATGGCTTCCTCGCCACCGAAGCCCAGGGTGAAGGTTCCATCGCCATGGGTTCGCTGGCCGCTGCCGAAGGGCGCGGCGCGATCGCGCTGGGTTACCAGACCGTCGGCATTGGCGACAACGCCACCGCCACCGGCAACGGTGCCTGGGCGCAGGGCGCCGGCGCCACCTCGGTCGGCGGCGCGGCCTACACCGGCGCCGATGCGGCCACCGCGGTGGGCAACAACGCTACCGCGCTGGCACAGGGCGCGCTGGCGCTGGGCGCAGACAGCCATGCCGAAGGCGTGTTCTCGATCGGCATGGGCTCGCAGGACAGCAACGGCTATGGCGGCGCCATCGGCGCACAGTCGCTGGCGCTGGGCTTCGACAGCGGCGCGCTGAACGCCGGCACGGTCGCGCTAGGCGGCTACAGCGTCGCGCCGGGCTTCCTGGGCACGGCGCTGGGCTACAACTCGATGGCGGTCGGTGACTACTCCCTGGCCAGCGGCGCGGGCGCAGCGGCCCGTGGCGCCAGCAGCGTGGCGGTGGGCGAGAACTCGGCCGCCAGCGGCGACGAGAGCGTGGCCGTGGGTGGCAGCGCCGCCGGCGGGCAGTTCGTCACCGAGGCGTCGGGCATCGGCGCGACCGCGCTGGGCGCCGGCAGTTACGCCACCGGCGACTACGCCGCGGCGTTCGGCTGGCTGGCCGGGGCCGACGCCGTCAATGGCACCGCGCTGGGTTCGGGCGCGTGGGTGCAGTCCACCGCCGACAACGCGGTGGCGCTGGGCGCGCAGTCGCTGGCCGATCGCGCCGACACGGTGTCGGTGGGCAGCGCCGGCTTCGAGCGCCAGATCACCAATGTGGCCGCTGGTACCCAGGGCACCGACGCGGTGAATCTCGACCAGCTCAACGCGCTGCAGGCACAGCTCGACCTGACCGGCACCGCGCTGGGCGACAACGCCGCCGCGATCAGTACCAACACCGCAGCGATCGGCGCGCTGGACGGCCGCGTCACCACCATCGAGGGGCAGATCGGCGACCTGCAGCAGAGCACGGTGGAACTGGGTGCGATGGCGATCGACACCGTCGGCGACGGCAGCGACGATGCCAGCGTGCTGGCCGGGTCCAAGGGGTTGGCGATCGGTGCGGCGGCCTCCGCCGGCGGCGATCATGCCACCGCGCTTGGCGGCGACAGCCATGCCGCCGGCGCCAACGACACCGCCATCGGCGGCAACGCCAGGGTGGATGCCGACGGCAGCACCGCGGTGGGCGCCAACAGCACGGTCGCCGCCACCGCCACCAACGCGGTGGCGCTGGGCGAGGGTGCTTCCGTGACGGCATCCGGCGCTGTCGCGCTGGGCCAGGGCTCGCTCGCCGATCGCGCCAACACGGTGTCGGTGGGTACCGCCGCGAACAACCGCCAGGTCACCAACGTGGCGGCCGGCAGCCAGGCTACCGATGCGGCCAACGTGGGGCAGGTCGAGCAGGCGCTGGTGACGGCCAAGAGCTACACCGACGCCAACGCGCAGCAGACCCTGCACAGCGCCAACGCCTATACCGACGCCAAGTTCGCCAACATCGCCTCCACCGCCGACGTGAACGGCCTGCGCGACCAGATGAACGAGCGCTTCCACGGCGTCGACAAGCGCATGGACCAGGTCGGCGCGATGGGTGCGGCGATGTCGCAGATGGCGTTCAGCACGCAGGGCATCAACACGCCCAACCGGCTGGGCGTGGGCGTGGGCGGCTATCGCGGTGAAGCGGCCCTGTCGGTCGGCTACTCGCGGCAGCTGTCGCCGCGCGCCAACCTGACCTTCGGTGCAGCGGTCAGCGGCAACGAGGCATCCGGCGGCGTGGGCGTCGGCTTCGGCTGGTAAGACGCTGGAGGCGGCGGGCTGCTGGATGCCCGCCGCCTCCGTTTCACGGCGGGTAATGCCCTGCAGCCGCCGTTGTGATACGAATGACGCTTTCCGCGCGGTGTCGGGGGGCGCCACGCGACATGCATCGAAGGTGAGGTGACAGATGTCGGCAGCCATCGAGCCGGCGGGTGGCGGGGCAGGCGTGGGCGATGACCGCGAGGCCGCTGTCTGCGCCTGGCTGGTCGCGCGCGGGCGGTTGAAGGATGCCGACCTGGGCCGCGCCCGGCGCCTGCACGAGGAATCCACCGAAGGCACGCTCACCACGCTGATGGCGCGGCTGGGCCTGGTTTCCGAACGCGACCTGGCCGAGGCTTGGGCCGAGCTGCTGCAGGTTCCGTTGCTGGCGGCGCGCGACGCGCCGGAATTGCCGCCGGCCGACATCGACCTGTCGCTGCGCTTTCTCAAGCAACAGCATGTGGTGCCCGTGCAGGAAGGCCGCAACGGGCTGGCCTTGCTGGTAGCCGACCCGGCGGATCCGTATCCGCTGCAGGCGGTCGAGCTGGCCGCTGGTCGTCCAGTCGCCTTGCGCGTGGGCCTGCGTTCGGAAATCGATGGGCTGATCGAGCGCTACTACGGCTCCGGCCGCTCGGCGATGGGCACCATCGTGGAAAACCTCGACGGCAGCGCGGCCGAGGAGGACGACGTCGAGCACCTGCGCGACCTCGCCTCCGAGGCGCCGGTGATCCGGCTGGTCAACCTGATCCTGCAGCGCGCCGTCGAGCAGCGCGCTTCCGACGTGCAC
>CALCWL010000323.1 GCA_937906285.1 uncultured Rhodanobacter sp.
CGGCGCGAATCGGGTTTCTGCGAGTACAGCCTGGGGCTGTGAGACGGCTATGCTGTGCGGATCGTCACCTCGGAACGGTCCATGCTTCATCTCGCTTCCCGGTCGCCGCGTCGTCGGCAGTTGCTGCAGCAGCTCGGCATCGAGTTCGCCGTCATCGATGTGGAGGTGGTCGAGTGTCGGGACGCGGCGGAATCGCCGCTGGCGTACGTGCAGCGAGTGGCGCACGACAAGGCGCGCGCGGGGCTGGCCTCGCTCGGCGACGGCGCTGCCGACGCGGTGGTGCTGGGTGCCGACACCGAGGTGGTGCTGGACGGCGAGGTGTTCGGCAAGCCGCGCGATGCGCAGGATGCGGTCGCGATGCTGGGCCGGCTGGCCGGACGCACGCATGAGGTCATCTCGGCGCTGTGGCTGGTGGCGAACCGGCGCGAGCTGGCGGCAGTCAGTGTGTCGCAGGTGCGCTTTGCAGCGCTGGATGCGGCGGCCATCGCCGCCTACGTCGGCACCGGCGAACCCTTCGGCAAGGCGGGTGGCTACGCGATCCAGGGTCGCGGCGGGGCCCTGGTCGAATACCTGGCCGGCAGCTATTCCGGCGTGATGGGCCTGCCCTTGTTCGAGACCGCACAGGCCCTGCGCGAGTTTGCGGGTTGATCGCGGGTCAGCCTGCGTGAGCCGCCAGGAACCACGCCGCCGTCGCCAGTGCGTTGTTCGCCGCGTGTGCCATCACGCCGGGCCAGATCGAGCCCGAACGCAGCCGCAGCCAGGCCAGCGCCATCGCCAGCAGCCACAGGGCGGGCAGGGCGAACACCTGCCAGTTGAGCCCCGGCAAGTGGGCGATCGCAAAAACCGCTGAACTCAGCACCGCGGCGCCGAACCGACCCCAGCGCGGCTGCAGCGAAGACAGCAGCACGCCGCGGAACAGCAGCTCCTCCACCAGCGGCCCCAGACTCACCACCATCAGTACCAGCGGTATGCGCCAGCCCAGCGGCGTGTTCTCGCCCAGTTGCTGGATGTTCTGGATGACCGGGTGACCTTGTGCCAGCCAGTGCGTGAGCCAGCCGCCAAGCACGGGAGCGAGCAGGCCGATGGCCATCGCCAAGGCCAGAAAGCCCAGCCGTGACGGGCGCACGAAGCCGAAACCTGGCGGTTGCGCCAGCGACCACAGCCGCGGCGAGCGCCGCCACACCAGCCACAGGATCGTGGCCGCCGCCAGGCCCAGCGCCAGCATCACCAGCAGCGCCTGCATGCCGGGCTGCTGCAGGGTTTCGCGGATGCGCGCAGTGAAGTCGGCCACGCCGCGCCAGTCGTGCAGGTGGCCAGTGGCGATGGCAAGCAGGACCGCCAGCACGCTGCTGCCGACGGCCTGCAGGACGAAATAGAGCACGATCCAGCCCAATGCCGTCCACGGGCCGGGACCCGTCGGCGCAGCGGTGGTGGCGGTGCGGATGTCGATGATCGAGGTTTCCTCAGTTGCGGCGAGTGATGAACCGCGCCGCAGCGGCACGGCGTTCGTGGCAGCACGCCAGTCCGTGGCCGCGCTCCCGCGCAATCGCCCGCCCGCCACGGTCGCCAGCGGTCGTATGGCGTACCATCGTGGCAGGAATCGGTGCATTCGGGGGCGGGCGATGGCTATCGACTTTGGCAGGACGGCCGACGATTACGTACGCCATCGGGCGGGTTTTCCCGAAGCGTTCTTTGAACGCATCTTCCAGGACGGCACGGTGCGCGCCGGACAGCAGGCACTCGACTTGGGCACGGGCACCGGCACGGTGGCCCGCGGCCTGGCGTTGCGGGGCTGCACGGTCATCGCGCTGGATCATTCGGCGCCGTTGCTGGCGCGAGCGGCCGAGCTCGACCGGGCCGCCGGCGTGCAGGTGAAGCAGGTGCGGGCACGGGTCGAGAACGCGGATTTCGCGCCGGCCTCGTTCGACCTGGTGAGCGCAGGGCAGTGCTGGCACTGGTTCGAGCGCGCGCGAACCGCGGCACTGGTGCGTCGCTGGTTGCGCCCGGGTGGACGCTTGCTGATTGCGCACTTCGACTGGCTGCCGCTGAACGGCAACATCGTGCAGGACACCGAGCGGCTGATCCTGGCCTGCAATCCCGGCTGGACCCTGCACAGTGGCAGCGGCCTGTATCCAGCCTGGTTGAAGGATGTGGCCGAGGCCGGTTTCACCGACCTGCGCACCTGGTCGTTCGATCTGGACGTCCCCTACAGCCACGAGGCGTGGCGGGGCCGGATTCGTGCCAGCGCCGGCATCGGCGCCGTGCTGGATGCAGCCAAGGTGAAGCATTTCGATGAGGAACTGGCCACGATGCTGGCCAGCCGTCATCCGCACGAGCCGCTGGCGGTGCCGCATCGCGTATGGGCTTTGAGCGCCGTGGCGCCGGGGTTGCCGGATTGACGGCAAGCGGGTCAGCCCGCCGCCATCGCGCGCACCACGCCGATCGCAGCCATCCCCAGCAAGGCGATCCAGCCGATCGAGGCCAGCCCGAAACCGGGGCCGCGTTTGGCCGGATCGGCCATGTACGCCGCCGCATACCACACCCGCCCCGCCACCCAGACCAGCCCGGCGATACCGGCCCAGCCGGTGAAGCCGTAAGTTGCTGCCAGCCACAGCGTGGGCAGGAACATCACCGTCTGTTCCAGCGTGTTCATCTGCACGCGGTAGGCCCGCTCGAACATCGGGTGCCCGCTGATGGCCGGTGCCTTGATCGCGTACTTGCCGCGGGCGTGACCCACCAGCCAGGTGGTGCCGAACAGCAGCAGGATGGTGAGCAGGGTAACCAGGGCGGGCAACTGGGTCATGGTGGTCCTCGGCAGATGGGTGTCGGTGGGCGCGCGACGCTTGGCGCGATCGCGGGCGTGGCGCTATCGTCGCACGATGGCGTCACCGCACGGCGCCCGGCGAGGACATCATGGATTGGCGAAAAGGTGGCAGCAGCAGCAACGTCGAGATCGGCGGCAATGGCGGCGGCGGTCGCTTCGGCGGCGGTGGCGGCCGGATGGGCATCGGCGGCCTGATCGTGCTGGCGATCCTGGGCTGGGTCTTCTTCAAGAATCCCATGGCCCTGCTCGACCAGGGCGGCAGCGCGCCTTATGCGCCCTCATCCGGCACGGCCGCCCAGGTCGATCCGGAGCAGCAGGCCTTCGTCAGCGCGATCCTGCATTCGACCGAGCAGACCTGGGGCGAGATCTTCCAGACCAATGGCATGACTTATGTCGAGCCGAAACTGCACCTGTTCAGCGGCGGCGTCAGCACCGGCTGCGGCGGCGCGACCAGTGCGGTGGGGCCGTTCTATTGCCCGACCGACCAGAAGGTCTATCTTGACCTGGACTTCTTCCAGCAATTGCAGGACGAGCTGCACTCCTCCGGCGATTTCGCCCGCGCCTACGTGATCGCCCATGAGGTTGGCCATCACGTGCAGAAACTCACCGGCGTGTTCGACAAAGTCGATGCGGCACGTCGCCGTGGGGCCCCGATGGATGGCGCCGACGGCCTGTCCGTGCGCCAGGAGTTGCAGGCGGACTGCTACGCCGGCGTGTGGGCAAACCACAGCCAGCGCGAGTTGAACTGGCTGCAGCCGGGTGACATCGAGGAGGCCTTGAATGCCGCCAGCCACATCGGCGACGACGCCTTGCAGCAGCAATCGCAGGGCCGCGTGCGGCCGGACACGTTCACCCATGGCACCTCGGCGCAGCGGGTGAAGTGGTTCAAGACTGGCTTCGGCAGCGGCGACGTGAGCCGGTGCAACACGTTTGCGGGTGAACCCTGAGCCCGTGTTGAACGCATCCCGTGGCCTGTCGCGCGGCGGGCCGCGGACGCTCTAGAATCCGTCCGCTGCGCGCCGCGGGGTGCGCCATGAGCGGCGCCCGGGTTCGATTCGATGCTGCATCCCTGCTTGCGTTGCGGTGCCTGCTGCGC
>CALCWL010000324.1 GCA_937906285.1 uncultured Rhodanobacter sp.
TCGAGCAGGTTCCAGGTCTCGTCCATCCAGCCGCGGGCTTCGTCGATGCCGGCCTTCAGCGCGGTGGCGTAGGCCAGCAGCACGAAGGCGACGCCGTAGGCCTGGTTGGAGCTGTCTTCCGGGCGGCCGTCGCGGATGGTCCAGTGGTAACCGCCGTTGGCTTCGTTGCGATGGACCTCGCGCAGGTAGCGCAGGCCGTGCCGCGTGGCGTCGAGGTAGTCCGCGCGCCCGAACTCGATCGCCGCCATCGCGTAGTTGAAGACGAAGCGCGTGCTGCTGACCAGGTGGCGATGGCTGCGGTCATAGACGGTGCCGTCGTCCTTGAAGTAGTGGAAGAAGCCGCCCGCCGGATCGATCGCGCGCGGATGGTAGAACGCCATCGTCTGCGCGATGTGGCTGCGCAGGAAGTCGGGCGAGCGAAAATCGGGTGCGGCAGTCATGAATGCTTCTCCATGAAGTCGAGCACCTCGGCGCCACTGGGCATGGCGGCGAACGAGCCCTGGCGGGTGACCGTGAGCGCGCCGCAGGCGGCGGCGAAGCGCAGCATCGCGTGCAGGCGCGGCAGCTGGCTCACCAGGTGGTCGAGCCGGTCGGGCGTCGCGTCGAGTTCGGCCAGCCGACACAGCAGGCCGCCGACGAAGGCATCGCCCGCGGCGGTGCTGTCGACCACGGTCACGGCGTAGCCGGGCAATTCGCCTTCGGCATCCGGGTGGAACCAGCGCATCGGCCGCGCTCCGTCGGTGACCACCAGCAACCGGGCGCGGCCGCGCCACAGGCGGTCCAGCGCCGCCTGCTCGCCATCCGGCGCCAGCCAGGCGAATTCCTCGGCGGAGAGTTTCACCACGTCGGCCAGGTGCAGCGCCGGCCACACCCGCGACAGCGCATCCACCCCGGCCGGCCACAAGGCCGGGCGCAGGTTGAGGTCCATGCTGACCAGCGCGCCGGCGCCGTGCGCGCGCTGCATGCCTTCGCGAGTGGCATCGGCGATGGCTGGCTCGGTCAGGCAGTTGGAACAGACGTGGAACACTGCCACGTCGTCGAAGGCGCCGGCGCGGAAATCAGCGGCACGGAATCGCAGGTCGGCGGTGCGCTCGCGATGAAAGATGAAGCTGCGCTCGCCCGCCGCATCCAGGGTGACCAGCGCCAGCGCGGTAGGCGCATCGCTCGTGCGCAACACGTCCGCGGTGCCCACGCCGGCGCGGTGCAGGTCGGCCAGCAGGAAATCGCCGAAGCGGTCGGTGGACAGCATGCCGGCGAAGCGCGCGTTGCCGCCCAGGCGCGCCACCGCCACGGCGACGTTGGCCGGCGCGCCGCCGGCGAACGGAATGAAGCTGGCAGCGAAGCCCTGCGCGTCGACGCCGCTGGCGTGCAGGTCGATCAGCGCTTCGCCGAAGCAGAGGATCGGGCGGGGCGGAGTGGGCTCAGTCGACACTGCTGCGGATCTTCGAGCCGCTGGCGCCGTAGAACACGATGTACAGGTAGCACAGCAGCGGCAGCACGAACGCGTGTTGCAGGCCGATCTGGTCGGCCAGTACGCCCTGCAGTTGCGGGATCACCGCGCCGCCGACGATGGCCATGATCAGCAGGCTCGACGCCTTGCTGGTCATCGGCCCCAGCCGCTCGATGCCGAGCGCGAAGATGGTGGGGAACATGATCGAGTTGAACAGGCCGATCGCGATGATGCTGAACATCGCCGTGGTGCCGGTGCTCGACATGGTGGTCAGCACGAGCAGCGCGTTGATCGCGGCGAAGGCGGCCAGCAGCTTGCGCGGCGAGATCCACGCCATCAGCGCCGAACCGGCAAAGCGGCCCAGCATCGCGCCGCCCCAGTACCAGGACACGTACTTGGCGGCCTCCTGCTCGCTCATGTGGCCGATGTCGGGCATCGAAAGATAGTTGACCATGAAGCTGCCGATCGACACCTCGGCGCCGACGTAGAAGAAGATGCCCAGCACGCCGAACAGCACGTGCGGGTGGCGCAGCACGTCGGCGAAGCCATGGCGGCCGTGATCGTCCTTGTCGGTGGACTCGGTCAGTGCCGGCAGCCGGAACATCCACACGAACAGCGCCAGCAGGAACAGCACCACCGCCAGGCCGATGTACGGGAACTGCACCGCCTGCGCCTGCTGGGTGTCGTAGAGCAGGCGTTGCGCCGGCTCCAGCGCGGCGAGTTCGTCCGGGCTCTTGACCACGTTGGAGAGAATCAGCAAGCCGCCGAAGAGCGGCGCCAGCGTGGTGCCCAGCGAGTTCAGCGCCTGGGCCAGGGTCAGCCGGCTGGAGCTGGTCTTCTCCGGGCCGAGCAGGGCCACGTACGGATTGGCGGCCACCTGCAGCACGGTGATGCCGGTGGCCAGCACGAACAGCGCGCCGAGGAAGGCGGGGTAAAAGTGCAGCGCCGCGGCCGGCCAGAAACCCAGCGCGCCGATGCCGGCGATCGCCAGCCCGGCCACGATGCCCTTCTTGTAGCCCAGTGCCGCGACCATGCGCCCGGCCGGCATGCCCATCAGGAAGTACGCGCCGAAAAAGGTGAGCTGCACCAGGATCGCCTGCGCGTAGTTGAGCTGGAAGATCGACTTCAGGTGCGGGATCAGGATGTCGTTGAGGCAGGTCAGGAAGCCCCACATGAAGAAGATCGTGGTGAGCACGCCCAGCGCCAGCCAGCTGCTGGTGTAGGGCGCCCGGGGCGTGCCGTGATCCGGCGCGGTGCGGACGGGAAGGGGCGTAGCGGCATGGGCCATGGCGATTCCGGTGCGGGAGACGGTCGGGTGCGGGTCGCCCGACGGCGGGCAACCGCGCCAATGTAACCGTTTCCACGCCGGCACCGATCGCGCGCTGCAACATGGTACTTTCCCCGCTTGCCCGCCTCCCCCGAGATCGCCATGACCCGTCGCTTTACGCTGATGCTCGCCCTGCTGGCCTGTGCCGCCTGTTCATCGGTGATGGCCGCGGTCGGCCACGCCGGCGATGTCGACCCGCGCATCGGCACCGGCGGCGATGGCCACACCTTCCCCGGCGCCACGGTGCCGTTCGGCATGATCCAGCTCTCGCCCGACACCGCGATGCCGGACTTCAAGCACGCCTACAAGTGGGCCGCCGGCTACCGGTACGGCGACTCCAGCATCATGGGTTTCTCGCACACGCACTTCTCAGGTTCCGGCCATTCGGACCTGGGCGACGTGCTGGTGATGCCGATCGCCGGTGAGGTGAGGCTGGAACCCGGCGACGCGGCCAAACCCGGCAGCGGCTATCGCTCGCGTTTCTCGCACGACAGCGAAGTGGTGCAGGCCGGCTATTACGCGGTGACGTTGAGCGACTACGGCATCCGCGCCGAGCTCACCGCCGGTCGCCGCGTGGGCTGGCACCGCTACACCTTTCCGAAGAACAAGCCCGCCCACCTGCTGCTCGACCTGCGCCCCAGCATCTACGACTACCCCGGCAAGGTGCTGTGGTCGAAGCTGCAGGTGGCGAACGACGGCACGGTCACCGGCTGTCGCACCACCCGCGGCTGGGCGCCGGGGCGCGAGCTGTGTTTCGCCGTGCGCTTCAACCAGCCGATGACCTCGCGCACGCTGTACAACCGCGAGAGCGACATCGTCTACAAGGGCTTCAAGGGTCCCGGCAACCAGCCGGTCGACCATGATGCGCAGAACGGTCGCGCGCTGGTTGGCGTGTTCGACTTCGGCACGCTGAAGCAGCCGCTGGAGGTGAAGGTGGCGATCTCGCCGGTCAGCGCCGCCAACGCGATGGCCAACCTCGACGCCGATGGCAAGGGCTGGGATTTCGACGCCCGCCGTGCGCAGGCCAAGGCAGCCTGGGACCAGGCGCTGGCCGTGATCGACGTCGACGCCTCCGCCACCGTGCGCAAGCAGTTCTACACCGCGCTCTACCACGCCATGCTCTCGCCCACGCTGAGCATGGACGTCAACGGCGAGTATCGCGGCCCCGACCACGCCGTGCACAAGGCGGACGGCTTCGAGTTCTACTCGACCTGGTCGCTGTGGGACGTCTACCGCGCGCAGCAGCCGCTGATGGTGTTGTTGAACCCGCAGCGCAGCACCGACTTCATCCGCTCGCTGATCGCCGCGCGCGAGGCCAGCCCGTTCGGCATCCTGCCGGTGTGGGCGTACCAGGGGCTGGAGACGTGGTGCATGATCGGCTATCACGCCGTGCCGGTGATCGCCGACGCCTACATCAAGGGCGTGCGCGGCTTCGATGCGGACAAGGCGCTGCAGGCGATGGTGGCCAGCGCCACCTATGCACCGTACGGCGATCTCGCCGATTACATGAAGCTCGGCTACGTGCCGATCGACAAGGAACCCGAGGGCGCCTCCAAGACGCTCGAATACGCCTATGACGACTGGTCGCTGGCACAGATGGCGAAGGCCATGGGCCGCAAGGACGTCGCCGCCACTTTCGGCAAGCGCGCCGGCAACTGGAAGAACGCCTGGGACCCGAAAACCGGCTTCATGCGCGCGCGGCTCGCCGACGGCACGTTTCGCGAGCCGTTCGATCCCACCGCGGCCGGCTACGGCAGCGACTTCACCGAAGGCAACGCGTGGCAGTACTCGTGGTACGTGCCGCAGGACGTGCCGGGCCTGATCGAAGCGATGGGTGGCGCGGCGAAATTCGTGGACAAGCTCGATGCCCTGTTCGACGCCAGGGTCGACCCGGCGCACTTCAAGCACGTCGAGGACATCACCGGCCTGATCGGCTGGTACGCGCACGGCAACGAACCCAGCCACCACATCGCCTACCTCTACGACTACGCCGACGCGCCGTGGAAGACGCAGGAGCGTCTGAAGCAGATCATGGATAGCCAGTACGCCGCGCGGCCGGACGGACTCTCGGGCAACGACGACCTGGGCCAGATGTCGGCGTGGTACGTGTTCACCGCGCTGGGCTTCTACCCGGTGACGCCGGCCAGCGACACCTACGCGATCGGCCGGCCGTTCGTCCAACGCGCCACGCTGCACCTGAGCAACGGCAAGGACTTCACCGTCAGCGCCGCGCCGCTGGATGACGCGCACCCGTATGTCGGCGAGGTCACGCTGAACGGCAAGCCGCTGGCCGCACCCTTCCTGCATCACGCGCAGATTCTCGCCGGCGGCGAACTGCACTTCCGCATGCAGGCCGCGCCCAACCGCCGGTAGTCCGTGCGCCTCGCGCCGCAGGGCCGATTCGCCGGGTCGTGCCAGAATGGAGCGGTCGTCGATGCTGGCGATCGCGGAGGGCCGGATCGAATGAAATTCCGCAGTTTCATGAGTTGGCGAGTCGCCGGGCTGCTGTCGGCCATGTTGATCATCGTCGGCCTGCCCTACGTGGTGACCCGGCTGAACACGCATGACACCGTGCTGGCCAACAACTGGGTCACCCATTCGACCGAGGTGCGCTCGGCCGCCTATCGCGTCGCCTACCTGATCCGCAGCAGCGAGGTGGCGACCTACCGCATGCTGGTGGGCGACGTCGGCGCCGAGACGCGCGCCGAGGCCGAGAGCAGCGCGGCACAAGTACCGGAACTGCTGCAGCAGCTGCGCGCGATGACCCGCGACAACCCGGCCCAGCAGAGCCTGATCGGCGCGCTGGAAAACAGCGTCACCGGCCGCCTCACCCTGATGGCTCGCGCGCGCGAATTGCAGCGGCAAGGTGACGTGGGCCGCGCCGGGCAGGCGATGGGCGAGGCCACCGACCTGTTTCCGTTTGCCGCCACGATCGACGGCATCGTCGCCAACGAGGATGAGCTGCTGGCTGCACGCAAGCAGGCCGCCAAGCATCGCGAGTTCAACGGCCAGCTGGTGCAAGGCATTACCGCGCTGGCGCAGCTGGTGCTGCTGGCGATCATCGTGATCGCCTCGGAGCGGCAGATCCGCCAGCGGCGCCAGGCCGAGACGCGCGAGGGCCGCGCGGTGCTGCGTTCGCGGCTGATCCTGCAATCCGTGCGCGAACCGATTGCGCTGTTCGATGCCAACCTCAACAGCCTGCTGGTGAACAACGCCTTCGGCGCTCTCTACGGCGAGGACCCGCAGGAACCTTCGCGCACCCTCACCGAGATCGGCGGTGGCGTGTGGAACGACACGGCCTTGTTGCAGCGCTTTCGCGACGTGCTGCAGAGCGACCGCGAATTGTGGGATCACGACCTGGTGCAGCGCACGGCTGATGGTGCGCAGCGAAATATCGTGGTCAACGCGCGCCGGCTGCAGCAGGATCTCACCGACGAGCCGGCGCTGCTGCTCACGGTGAGCGACGTCACCGTGCGCGCGCTGACCGAGCAGAAGGTGATCGAGCTCAACCGCCAGCTCGAGGGCAAGATCGACCAGATCTCCGACATCAACCGCGAGCTGGAGGCGTTCAGCTACTCCGTCTCGCACGACCTGCGCGCGCCGCTGCGCCACGTGGCGGGCTTCGTGCGCAAACTCGAACATCATCTGGCCGGCCAGCTCGACGACAAGGCCAGCCATTACATCGGCGTGATCGACAGCGCGGCCCAGCGCATGGCGCTGCTGATCGACGACCTGCTGGTGTTCTCGCGCCTGGGCCGCGGTCCGCTGCGGCTGCAGGCGGTGGACATGCAGTCGCTGGTGGAGGAGGCGAGGGCGCTGGCCGAATCGTCGGCGGAGGGGCGGCGCATCGTGTGGACGATCGGGCCCTTGCCGATGGTCATCGGCGACGCCAACATGTTGCGCACGGTGTGGCAGAACCTGCTCGGCAACGCGGTGAAATACACCGGGCGCTGCGAGGTGGCGCGCATCGAAGTCAGCGCCGAGCGCAGCGACCGGGGCGATTACGAGTTCGCCGTGGCGGACAACGGCGCCGGCTTCGACATGCAATATGCGGACAAGCTGTTTGGCGTGTTCCAGCGCCTGCACCGCGCCTCGGATTTCCCGGGCAACGGCATCGGCCTGGCCAACGTGCGGCGCATCATCACGCGCCATGGCGGCAAGGTCTGGGCACGGGCTGCGCCGGACCAGGGCGCCACGTTCCATTTCTCGCTGCCCGCCACCGACGTGGCCGGGGCGCAAAACGGAGGATCGGCGGCATGAACAAGAAAGAGCTGCGCACCGTGCTGCTGGTCGAGGACAGCCTGGCAGACGCCGAGATGACGATGGACGCGCTGGCCGAAGCCCACCTGGCCAACCCCGTGGTGCACGTCGAGGATGGCGTGGAATGCCTGGACTATCTGCGCTGCCGCGGCGCCTGGGCCGGGCGCGATCCGGGCGATCCGGCCGTGGTGCTGCTGGACATCAAGATGCCGCGCATGGACGGCCTGGAAGTGCTCACCCGCATGCGCCAGGACAAGCATCTGCGGCTTGTCCCGGTGGTGATCCTGTCCTCCTCGCGCGAGGAGATCGATCTGGCGCGCAGCTGGGATCTCGGCGCCAATGCCTACGTGATCAAGCCGGTGGACGTGGACCAGTTCTTCGACGCCGTGCGCACCCTGGGGCGGTTCTGGGCGGTGCTGAACGAGGCGCCCGACGCGAATTGATGCGTGGACAGATGCGCCCGGGCGGTCGTCCGCGGCGCCGACAACGGTGGCCGCACGGCCAGTGACGGAGAAACCCCATGCCCAACCGGCAGATCAAGTCGATGCCGACGATACGGGTACTGCAAGTGGAGGACAGCGAGCTCGATGCGGAGCTGGTGCTGGCCGAGCTGGACGCCGACGGCATCCCGCACGAGGCGCGGCTGGTCGATGACGAGGCCGGCTACCTGGCCGCGCTGGACGAGTTCGCCCCGCACATCGTGCTGTCCGACCTGAGCGTGCCGGGTTTCTCCGGGCAGCGCGCGCTGGAACTGCTGCGCGAGCGCGACGAGGATCTGCCCTTCATCTTCGTCTCCGCGACCCTGGGCGAGGATGCCGCCATCGAGGCGCTGCGCAACGGCGCCACCGACTACATCCTCAAGCAGAATCCCGTGCGCCTGGCCAGCGCAGTGCGTCGCGCGCTGGTCGAGGCGGACGCGCGCAAGGCCAACCGCCGCGCCGAGGCCGACCTGATCCGCGCGCAACGTTTCGAGAGTCTGGCCATGCTCGCCGGCGGCCTCAGCCACGATCTGCGCAATCTGCTGCAGCCGCTGCTGCTGGCCGGCGACAGTCTGCGCGACTACCAGGACGACCCGCGCCTGATGCGGCTGGGCAACCTGGTACGCGATTGCGGCAAGCGCGGGCTGGAGATGGTGCACTCGATGCTCTCCTTCGCCCGCGGCGCCCGCCGCGCCGAGCGCGTGCGCGTGGGCACCCTGATGAGCGCGTTCGGCCTGCTGATGCAGGGCAGCGTGCCGCGTTCGGTGGTGATGGAACTGGCCATCGACGATCCCGAACTGGCCTTCGAGGGCAACCACACCGAACTGCAGCAATGCCTGCTCAACCTCTGCCTCAATGCGATCCAGGCCATGCCCGACGGCGGTGGCCTGCGCATCGAGACCAGCCAGCAGCGGCTGGCCGAGGACTTTTTCCTGCCCGAGGAGGTGCCGCACATCGGCTGCTACCTGCGCATCAGCGTGATCGACTCCGGGCCGGGCATGGACAAGGCTGTGCTGGAGCATTTGTTCGAGCCGTTCTTCACCACCAAGGAGGCCGGCACCGGCCTGGGCCTGATCTCGTGCAAGCGCATCGTGGCCAGCCATGGGGGGGTGATGCGGGTGGACAGCAAGCCCGGTGAGGGCACCCGTTTCGACCTCTACATTCCGCTGGACGAAATCGAAGCCGATGCGGAGGCGATCGACGACATGCAGAGCCTCGAAGGCGCCGCCGAACGCGTGCTGGTGGTGGTGGAGGAGGCCGGCCAGCTGTCGCTGCTGTCCGACACGCTCGACGCCTACGGCTACCAGGCGCATGCCAGTCAGAGCGGCACCGCCGCGCTGCAGTGGATCGAAGCCGGCGGCCTGCCCGATCTGGTGCTGCTCGACGCCGACATGAACCTGTTCACCGGCGTGCGCACGCTGGCCGCGCTGGCCGAACAGGGTTACCAGGGCGGCGTCGTGCTGCTCGCCCGCCCGGACACGCCACCGGACTTGCAGGAACTGCCCCCGCTGGACAACCTGCAGATGGTCAACAAACCGGTCAACACCTCGACCCTGCTGCGCGCGGTGCGCAAGGCACTGGACGGCGCCAGCGGCAGGTAGCGCCTTCAGTCGATGCCGAGCTTCTTCAGCTTGTAGCGCAGGGCGCGGAAGGTGATGCCGAGTTTGCGGGCGGCGGCGGTCTTGTTGTAGCGCGATTCTTCCAGTGCCTTGACGATGGCGGTGCGCTCGATGTTGCTGATGTAGTCGTCCAGCCCGCCATCGGCGCTGGGCGACGCCGCGGCCGGTGCGGCCGGCGCGCCGGCAGGGGCCGCGGCCTCCGTCGGCGTGGGGCGCGCGCCGCGCTGGGGCAGCATCAGGTCGGAGGCCTCGATGCTGGCGCCGTCGCTCATCGCCATGGCGCGTTCGAGGATGTTCTCCAGCTCGCGCACGTTGCCGGGGAAGTCGTAGGCTTCCAGTGCGTCGAGCGCGGCCGGCGTCAGCCGCCCGACTTCCTGGCCGCTCTTGCCGGCCAGCGACTTGAGGATGAACGCCGCCAGCTGCGGCACGTCGCCGCGGCGTTCGCGCAGCGGCGGCACGCGCAGCTCGATCACGTTGATGCGGTAGAACAGGTCCTGGCGGAACTGGCCCTGCTCGACCAGCTGGCCGAGGTTCTTGTGGGTGGCCGAGAGGATGCGCACGTCGACCGGGATCTCGTCGCGGCCGCCGATCGGGCGCACCGCTTTTTCCTGGATCGCGCGCAGCAGCTTCACCTGCATGTGCAGCGGCAGTTCGGCCACCTCGTCGAGGAACAGCGTGCCGCCCTGGGCGGCCTGGAACAGGCCTTCCTTGTCCACGCTGGCGCCGGTGAAACTGCCCTTGCGGTGGCCGAAGAACTCGCTTTCCATCAGCTCGGACGGGATCGCGCCGCAGTTGACCGGCACGAACGGGCCGCTGGCGCGCGGGCCGCGCTCGTGGATCAGCCGCGCGACCAGCTCCTTGCCCACGCCCGACTCGCCGGCGATATAGACCGGTGCCTGGTTGCGTGCCAGCTTGGCAATGGTGGCGCGCACCTGTTCCATGGCCGGCGAGTCGCCGATCAGGCGGTCGCCGGAGCCGCCGGTCTTGGCGGAGCCGCCGCCTTCGCGCTTCTCCTCGGCCAGCCGCAGCGCGGTGCGCACCAGGCCGCGCAGCATCTGGATGTCGACCGGCTTGGAGACGAAGTCGAAGGCGCCGGCCTTGAGCGCGTTCACTGCCGCGTCGACGTTGCCGTAGGCGGTAATCATCGCCACCGGCGTGTCCGGACAGGTTTCGGCGATCAGTTCGATGATCTCCTGGCCGTTGCCGTCCGGCAGGCGCATGTCGGTGAAGCAGAGGTCGTAGCTGTTCTCGCCCAGCGCGCGGCGGGCGTCGGCGACCGTGCCGACGGCTTCGACCTGCAGGTCCATGCGCCCGAGGGTGATGGTGAGCAGCTCGCGGATATCGCGTTCATCGTCGATGACCAGGACGGTCTG
>CALCWL010000325.1 GCA_937906285.1 uncultured Rhodanobacter sp.
AGCGCGTCGACCGACTGCTGCCATTGCGGCGAGCCCGGGGTGGATTGCGGGGCTTCCTCGCCCAGTTTGCGTTGCACGGCCTGGTTCCACTCGGGTGAACCGGGGTCAGGGCCGTGACCCTTGTCGCTGATGGCGAGCGACTGGTCGACCCAGGCCAGCCACTCGGTGGAACCGAGAGCGGCATTGCCCGGCATGGTCTGCGTTTCGCCGGGGGGCGGCGGCGTGGGCGCGGGCGAGCAGGCGGCGAGCAGCAGGGCGAGCGGGAGGCTGGCGATGAGACGACGCATGGGACGGCTCCGGAAGAGGGCGAGGCCGGTTCAGCCTAGCGCCCGACTTGTTGCCGGTGATTAACTTTTCATGATGCGCGCCGCGCCGGTTCAGCGAAGCGCGGCCGGCTCAATCGCGCGCCGCCACTTCGTCGATGTGGCGCAGCAGGTCGGCGGGGTCCTCGTACACGCGGAATGCACCGGACTGCTGCAGTTCGGCCTGGCCGTAGCCGCCGGAGAGTACGCCCACGCCCAGCGTGCGGGCGCGTCGCGCGGCGAGCATGTCCCACACGCTGTCGCCGATCACCAGCGCTTGCCGGATGTCCACGCCGAGCCGCTCGGCCGCTTCCATGAACAGATCCGGGTCGGGCTTGGCATGGCGCACCTGGTCGCGCGTGACCACGGGCACCTTCGACGGATCGACGCCGAGCGCCTCCAGGTTGTGCCGGGCCGTTTCCATCCGCCCGCTGGTGGCGATTGCCCACGGGATGTCCTGCGCGCCGAGGTAGTCGAGCAATTCGTGCGCGCCGGGCAGCGGCCGCACCGCGCCTTCCGCATGCATGCGATTGAACGCCTCGGCATGATGCTGGCGCATGCGGTCCAGTCGCTCGGCCGTGATCGGCAAAGTCGTCTCGCGCAACAGCATGTTGGCGAACAGGCCGCCGCTCATGCCGATCTTGCGATGGATCCGCCACACCGAAATGTCCACCCCCTCGGCGTCCAGCGCCTGCTTCCACGCCAGCACGTGCTGGTAGACGCTGTCGATCAGGGTACCGTCCAGATCGAACAGGAAGGCGTCGTCACGCCGCGGCATGGCCGCTCTCGCGCCGCGGCAACAGCGGCCGGCCCGAGTCCAGCACGGCCAGCGCGGCGCCGCCGAGCAGGCCCGGTTCCGGGTTCATGATCGCCTGGGTCGGCACCTTTTCCATGATGTCGCGGAAGCGGCCCTTGGCCTCGAAGCGCTCGCGGAAGCGCCCGCGTTCCAGCCACGGCAGCAGCACCGGGATCAGTCCGCCGGTGAGGTAGACGCCGTCCCACGCGCCGAGCGTGAGCACCAGATCGCCGGCCACGCTGCCGAAGATGCCGGCGAAGGTTTCCACCGTGCGCGTGCACAGCGGGCAGCTGTCGGCCTTGGCGCGTGCAGTGATGTCTTCCGGTTTCAGGTCGTCGGGGCGGGCGCCGACCATGTGGCAGATCGCGTCGTACAGGTTCACCAGGCCCTGGCCGCAGATCAGCCGCTCGTTGGAAACGCGACCGTACTTGTGGTTGAGGTAGTCGAGGATGGCGATGTCCTCCGGTGTGTGCGCGGCGAAGCCGGCGTGGCCGCCTTCGGTCTGCAGCACGCTGCAGTGACCGCCGCGCACCAGCAGGCCGCCCACGCCCAGCCCGGTACCGGGGCCCACGACGGCGAAGGTCTGTTCGTCCTCGGCACCGACCACCGGTCGCGGCACCGTGCCCACGTCGACCAGATCGTCGCCGTGCAGCAGGGTCACTGCCATGCTTTGCGCGGCGAAGTCGTTGACCAGATGCACAGACTCCAGGCCCAGCGCTTCGGCGGTCTGGTGGGCCGAGATCGCCCACGGATTGTTGGTGACCTTCACCGTCTCGCCGTCCACGATGCGCCCGGCCGCGGCGACGATGGCGCGCTTCACCAGCAGCCCCGTCTCGTCGAGGTACTGCCGGGCGGTGGCCACCAGCGAATCGTGCTCGGCGACCCGATAGCGCCGGATGCTGTCGGCCAGCAGCGGGCGCTCGCGCGAGGTGTCGGCCACGCCGAAGCGGACGTTGGTGCCACCCAGATCGACGAGCAGGGTGGGTACGCTGCGGGACGGGCTCATGTAGCTTCCTGCGGAAACGGAACAGCAAGCGTGCCGCCGTTGCGCCGCGTAGTCCAGCGTTTTGCATCCGTACGCGCTGGAATGGCGTCGCCGGCGCGCCGCGGCTGCGTACCGGGCATAAGGCGTAAAATGGGCCGCTGCCGACTAGCGAGTACCGCCATGAGCTTCCCCGCCACCCGCATGCGCCGCATGCGTCGCGACGCTTTCTCCCGCGCGCTGATGCGCGAGCACACCTTGCTGCCGAGCGACCTGATCATGGTCGCCTTCGTGATCGAGGGTGAGGGTCGGCGCGAAGCGGTGCCGTCGATGCCCGGCGTGGATCGGCTCTCGATCGACGAACTGCTGAAGCTGGCCGGCGAATGCGTGCGCCTGGGCATTCCCGCGCTGGCCCTGTTCCCCTCGCCCGGCGCCGAGGTGAAATCGCTCGACGCCGCCGAGGCGTGGAACCCCGACAACCTGATGCACCGCGCCACCCGCGCGCTGAAGGCGAAGTATCCCGAGCTGGGCCTGATCGGCGACGTCGCGCTCGACCCGTATACCACCCACGGCCAGGACGGCCTGATCGACGAGCACGGTTACGTGATGAACGAGCCCACCGTCGAGGCGCTGGTGAAGATGTCGCTGGCCCAGGCCGCGGCAGGCATGGATATCGTGGCGCCGTCGGACATGATGGACGGCCGCATCGGCACCATCCGCGACGCGCTGGAAGCGGCCAGCCACATCCACACCCGCATCCTCGCCTACTCGGCGAAATATGCCTCCGCGTTCTACGGCCCGTTCCGCGATGCGGTCGGTTCCTCGGCCAACCTCGGCAAGGGCAACAAGCACACCTACCAGATGGACGTGGGCAACAGCGATGAGGCCTTGCGCGAGGTCGAGCTGGACCTGCTCGAAGGCGCCGACATGGTAATGGTGAAACCGGGCCTGCCGTACCTCGACGTGCTGCGCCGGGTCAAGGACGCCTTCGGCGCACCCACCTTCGTCTACCAGGTCAGCGGCGAGTACGCGATGCTCAAGGCCGCCGCGCAGAACGGCTGGCTGGACGAAAAAGCGGTGGTGCTCGAAGCGCTGACCGCCTTCAGGCGCGCCGGTGCGGATGCGATCCTCACCTATTACGCGGTGGACGCGGCGCGCTGGTTGCGCGGCGAGTGAGCCGGCTCCCGCCCGCCGGCCATCGCGGATGGCCGGGGTGCGTGATGCCCGGCACCTGGCAGGGACCAGCGGCGCGCACGGGCATGCCGTCGCGGCATGGCCCGCGTCTGGATGCCGTCGCCACCCTCGCGTAAGCTGGCGCGCGGGGCCGGTGCAGCGACCGGAGGCGAATGAGGATGGGGGCGTTGCAGGATCATCCGCTGTTGACTGATCGCGCGGCCGGCTTGCCGGCGGCGGCGACGGATCTGCTCGGACGGGCGCAGGCCGCGCTGCAGGCGCAGGACCCGCAGGCCGCGGAGGCGGCGCTGGATGGCGTGCTGGCGATGCTGCCCGACTGCGCCGAGGCCTTGCGCATGCAGGGCGTGGTGCGCCACCTGCGCGGCGATTACGGGGCCGCCGTGGCGCTGTTGCAGCGCGCGCGGGTGCTGCAGCCTGGCGATCCCCTGGTGCGCATGAACCTGGCCACGGCGCTGTTCGCCGCGGGCGAGCCTGCCGCGGCGATCGCCGGACTGCAGCGCTGCTGCGCAATGGCGCCGGATTTCGCGCCGGCGTGGTTCAACCTCGGCAAGATGTACATGCTGCAGCGGCGCCCGGCCGGGGCGATTACCGCGTTGCATCGCGCGCTGGATGCCGAGCCTGGCCACGTGCCGGCGCGGATGCTGCTGGCACAGGCGCAGTCGAGCCTGGGTGCGCTGGAGGCGGCCGGGCAGAACTATCGCGCGGTGCTGCGCCAGCAACCGGAGCAGGCCGATGCGTGGGTCGGCCTGGCCGACCTGGAAACGGAGCGTTTCAGCGCGGCGGACGCGGCGCAGCTCGAACGCCTGCTGGGCTCGGCGCTGGCCAGTCCGCGGGCGCGGGTGTGTCTGGGTTTTGCGCTGACGCGTGCGCTGGAGGACCAGGGCGATCACGCCGGTGCTTTCCGCGCGCTGCGCAAAGCCAACGCGCAGATGTATCGCCAGCTTGCCTGGAATCCGGCCCGTGCCACGGCGCAGGTGCAGGCGATGCGCCGCGTGTTCGATGCGCCGCGGCCAGGCGCCGCCGACGCGCGGCTTGGCGAAGGCCTGGTGTTCGTGGTGGGCATGCCGCAGGCCGGTTCGCGGCTGACCGCACAGTTGCTGGCCGCACATCCGGCCGTGGCCGTGGTCGACGAACTGCAGCTGGTCGAGCAGGTGCTCGAGGCAGAAGCCCGGCGTCGGCAGCAGCCGCTTGCGCAGTGGATGGCGCAGGCGACGCCGGCGGACTGGCAACGGCTGGGTGCGGACTACCTCGTCCGCACCGCCTCATGGCGCGGCGATCGGGCCTGTCTGGTCGATCGCACGCCGGACAATTGGCGGCTGGTGGGGGCGATCCGCGCGATGCTGCCCGGCGCGCGCGTGGTGGACAGCCGTCGCCGCGCGCTGGAAACCTGCTTCGCCTGTTATCGGCAGTTGTTCCTCGATCGCCACGAGTTCAGCTACGACCTCGACCATGTGGCCGGCTACTGGAAGGATTACGACGCGCTGTGCCGGCATTGGCGGCAATTGTTCCCCGACCGCTTCCTTGAACATCATTACGAAGCGTGGCGTGCGGAGCCGGCATTGCAGGTGCGCCGCCTGCTGGCGTTCTGTGCTCTGCCCTTCGAGCAGGCATGCGTGGATGTGCATGATGGCGGCAAACGCGTCGTCGGCAGCGTGGGCGAGTTGATGCGCCGGGACGGCGAGCGCTGCGCCGCCTACGGCGGGGAGCTGAAACGATTGCGCGCGCTGCTGGGAATGCGCGCCGCCGACGCGTGAGCGGCGCGGGCGGTCAGCGGGTGCTTGGCGCCGGTGCCGAAGTGCTGCCGGCCGGCGCCTCCACCGGGCATTGCACCGCGCGCCGCGGCGTGCCCGGTCCCGGTGTCGCGTGCGGCTGGCCGATCGCGCCCATGCGCTGCGCCAGCGGCACCACCGCCTGATTGAGGCGCCAGTCGTAGATCACGCTGAAGGCCATCACGCGGGCCACGTATTCGCGCGTTTCCTTGTACGGGATGGTGGCGACGAACAGATCCGGCGCCAGCGTGCCGCGGTCGGCCAGCCACACGTCGACGCGGTTCGGGCCGGCGTTGTAGGCCGCACTCGCCAGCCAGGGCGAGCCGTCGAAACGCTGCGCCATCTGTGCCAGGTAGCGCGTGCCCAGCGCGATGTTCACTACCGGGTCGTAAAGGCTGTCGGCGCCGTTCCACGGCAGGCCGGCGGCACGCGCCACCAGCGCGCCGGTAGCTGGCAGCAGCTGCATCAGGCCGCGGGCGTCGGCGCCGGAGCGCGCATCGCTCATCCATGCGCTCTCGGCGCGCAGGATCGCGTACGCCCATGCCGGATAGATGCCGGCCTGCT
>CALCWL010000326.1 GCA_937906285.1 uncultured Rhodanobacter sp.
GCATCTGCCGCGACTACCCGCGCCACTACGCGGGCATCGGCACGGTGCCGCTGCAGGCGCCGGAGCTGGCCGTGCGCGAGCTGGAACGCTGCATCGACGAGCTGGGCCTGCAGGGCGTGCAGATCGGCTCGCATTGCGGCGACTGGAATCTGGATGCGCCCGAGCTGTTCGGGTTCTTCGAGGCGGCCGCCGACCTCGGCGCGGCGATCCTGGTGCACCCGTGGGACATGATGGGCATGGCCAGCATGCCCAAGTACTGGATGCCGTGGCTGGTCGGCATGCCCGCGGAGCAGTCCCGCGCCGCCTGCTGCCTCGCCTTCGGCGGCGTGCTGGAACGGCTGCCGAAACTGCGCGTGATGCTGGCCCACGGCGGCGGCAGTTTTCCGTACACCATCGGCCGCATCGAACACGGCTTCCGCATGCGCCCGGACCTGGTCGCCACCGACAACCCGCGCAACCCGCGCGAGTACCTCAAACGCTTCTACTTCGACTCCTGCGTGCACGACGACGACGCGCTGCGCTACCTGCTGAATGTGACCGGCGTCGAACAGGTCATGCTGGGCACCGACTATCCTTTCCCGCTGGGGGAACAGGAACCCGGCAGCGGCATCGAGGCGCTCGGCCTGGACCAGGCCGGACGCGAGCGGCTGTTCCATGGCACGGCGCTCGAATGGCTGGGCCTGCCCAGGCATCGTTTCGCCCCCGACCCCTCTCGACCGGAGCCCGCATGAACCCCCTTCGCACGACCACCCTGGCGATCGTCGCCACCCTGCTGCTCACCGGCACGGCGCACGCCACCGAAGTCAGCATGGCCGGCGGCGACATCACCTTCGACACGCCCGCCAACTGGCTGCCGATCATGCAGACCGAAGGCGATACCGAAGCGCAGGTGTTCCAGGTGCGCGACCCCTCGCCCACCGGCAAGAGCAGCCTCGCGCGCGTCACCGTCACCGTCACCCGGGTGCCGGACATCAGCAGCTTCCACCAGTTCATGGCGCAGGCCACGGCCAAGGCGCTGACCCTGCCCGGCTACCAGCAGGACAAGGTGCCGCCGCTGCCGAACAGCAACCTCTACACCGCGCAGGAAAACGGCACCGACTTCAGCTACACCGAGCGCTACTGGTTCAAGCACGGCTACGCGATCCAGCTGCGCTGCGTGCGCCCGACCCACAGCCAGGCCGGCAGCGCGTGGCAGGCCGAGTTCGACAAGGGCTGCGATACGCTGGCCGCCCAACTGAAATAAATCCACACCGCTGCAGGAGCGCGCTCGCGCGCGATGCTCTCCGTCACGCCGACCAAAAGCGTGCGAGCCGCTCCCACCGAAGCAGGACGCCACCATGCCCGACTACCAGCCCACCGCCGAGTGGGCCGCCGCCCGCGATGCCGCCGATCCGCTGCGCGCATTCCGCGACGAGTTCCTGATCCCGCCGCACGAAGGCCGCGACGGCCAGCCGTCAGACAGCGTGTATTTCTGCGGCAACTCGCTGGGCCTGCAGCCGCGCGCCGTGCGCGAGGCGGTCAACGCGGAGCTGGACTACTGGGGCGAGCTGGGCGTGGAGGGTCACTTCAAGGGCCGCCTGCCGTGGATGGACTACCACGAGTTCGTGCGCGACGACCTCGCCGCCGTGGTCGGCGCGCAACCGTCCGAAGTGGTGGCGATGAACACCCTGGGCGTGAACCTGCACCTGATGATGGTGA
>CALCWL010000327.1 GCA_937906285.1 uncultured Rhodanobacter sp.
GCGCAGGGTGACGTAGCTGCCGGCGCGCTTGGAGATCTTCACCTCCTCGCCGCCCTTCATCACCGTGACCATCTGGTGCAGCACGTATTCCGGCCAGCCTTTCGGGATGCCGCAATCGAGCGCCTGCAGGCCGGCCCTCACCCGCGCCAGCGAACCGTGGTGGTCCGAGCCCAGCTCGGTGATGGCACGCTGGTAGCCGCGCTGCCACTTGCTGAGGTGGTAGGCCACGTCGGGCAGGAAGTAAGTGTAGGTGCCGTCGGACTTGCGCATCACGCGGTCCTTGTCGTCACCGAACGCGGTGGTGCGCAGCCACAGCGCGCCGCCTTCCTCGTAGGTGTGACCGTGGGCGATCAGCTCGCGCACGGTTTCCTCGACCTTGCCGTCGCTATACAGCGAGGACTCCAGGAAATAGGTGTCGAAGCCGACGCCGAATGCCTGCAGGTCCAGGTCCTGCTCGCGGCGCAGGCTGGCCACGGCGAAGCGGCGGATCGCGTCGAGGTCGTCGACGTCGCCGGCCGCGACGACCGTCTCGCCGTCGGCCACCACCGATTCGCGATCGAGGTAGGCGCGCGCCACGTCGGCGATGTAGTCGCCGCGGTAGCCGTTGTCGGGCCAGTTGCTGTCGTCCGGGGTGATTCCGCGCGCGCGCGCCTGCACCGAGATGGCCAGGTTGGCGATCTGCACGCCGGCATCGTTGTAGTAGTACTCGCGCTTGACCTTCCAGCCGCTGGCATCGAGCAGGCGGCTCAGGCAGTCGCCGATCGCCGCGGCGCGGCCGTGGCCCACGTGCAGCGGGCCGGTCGGGTTGGCGGAGACGAACTCCACGCCGACGGTCTTGCCGCCGCCGTTGGCGTTGCGGCCGTAGGCGTCGCCCTCGGCCATGATCCGGCGCACTTCGGCGTGATGGGCGCCGGCGGCCAGGAAGAAGTTGATGAAGCCCGGACCGGCGATCTCGACCTTTTCCACCAGCGTGTTGGCCGGCAGCGCGGCTACGATTTTTTCGGCCAGGTCGCGCGGCTTGGCGCGCGCAGCCTTGGCCAGCAGCATGGCCGCGTTGCAGGCGAAATCGCCGTGCTCGCGGCTGCGCGCACGTTCGATCACGAAGTCGGGAATGGCCAGCTCGGCCGGCAGGGTTGCGTCGTGCTGCAGGGCGTGGATGGCTTGCAACACCAGGTTGCGCAGCTGTGCTTTCACGGGTGAGATCGGTTTCGTGATGGAACCGGCAATCCTAACAGACCAGCGCACGCACGCCGTCGGCGAAGCCGGCGCGGGGCGTGGCGCGGTCTCGTGTTGCGCCGCGTCGTGGCCTCCTGTGGATAACTCTGTGGGGAAATTTGTCGGCGTGGAAAGGGTCGGGGTGGCCGGCAGAAGGTCTTTGTCTGGTCGGAAGAAATTGGCGCATAAAATCAAATGTTTAGATAGGCAACTTTACGCAAGACTGGCGATCGCGGCGGCAACCGATTGTCGTTGCGATTTGTGCATAAGTTTCGACCACTTGGCGGCTGCTTCTAGGCGCGCGAACAGGTAGGCGCATCGCTTGCCGCAGCGCAGCAGGGCCCATCGCCGGGCGAAGGTGGAGGGGAGCTGCGCGGTGTCGGCGACTCGAACGGCTGCGTTCAGAGCAGTCCGCGGGCTGCCATCGATACCGGTTCGCCGCTGCCGATCACCAGGTGGTCGAGCACGCGTACGCCGACCAGTTGCAGGGCATCGCGCAGTTCGTGGGTGATCGCGCGGTCGGCGGCGCTGGGTTCGGCCACGCCGGAGGGATGGTTGTGGGCGAAGATCACCGCACAGGCGTTGTGATGCAGGCAGGCGCGCACCACTTCGCGCGGATGCACGCTGGCGCCGTCGACAGTGCCGCGGAACAGCTCCTCGAAAGCCAGCACGCGGTGGCGGTTGTCCAGGTAGAGGCAGCCGAACACTTCATAGGGCAGGTGGCGCAGGCGGGCGCGCAGGTAGTCGCCGCTGTCGCGCGGGTTGCCCAGGCTGGGCCGTTCCAGCAACTGCTCGGCCAGGCTGCGCCGGGCCAGTTCCAGGGCCGCGGCGATCCGCGCACGTTTGGCCGGGCCCAGCCCGCCGGCTCGGATCCGCTGCTCGGGCCGAGCCAGCAAGGCGGCCACCCCGCCGGCGTTGGCGAGCAGCTCGCGACCCAGCGCGATGGCGTCCTTGCCGCGGCTGCCGCTGCCCAGCAGCACCGCCAGCAGTTCCGCGTCGGACAGCGTGGCGCTGCCGCGGGCCAGCAGCTTTTCGCGGGGTCGTTCGCCTTCGGGCCAGTCGCGGATGCTCATCGACTCAGCTTGGCGGGCGTGCGCTCCCGCACGCAGCAGTGGCGCGGATTGAATCTTAGTAAGCTAAGCGTCTGCCCGACTGTCAGGCCCGCCTTACATGAGTCTCGCCCAACGCCGCATCCTGCTGGGAGTGTCCGGCGGCATCGCCGCCTACAAGAGTTGCGAACTCGTTCGCCGCCTGCGCGAGCAGGGCGCCGAGGTGCGCGTGGTGATGACCGCGGGGGCCGAGCATTTCGTCGGCGCGGCCACCTTTCAGGCGCTTTCCGGCCAGAGCGTGCGCAGCAGCCTGTGGGATGCACAGGCCGAGGCGGCGATGGGCCACATCGAGCTGGCGCGCTGGGCCGAGCGCATCCTGGTGGCTCCGGCCACTGCCGACGTGATCGCCCGGCTGGCCCACGGCCATGCCGATGACCTGCTCGGCACACTGTGCCTGGCCAGCGCCGCACCGCTGTACCTGGCGCCGGCGATGAACCAGCAGATGTGGGCGCACCCGGCGGTGCAGGCCAACCTGACGCTGCTGCGCCAGCGCGGCGTGCAGGTGCTGGGGCCGGCCGCCGGCGAACAGGCCTGCGGCGACATTGGCTCCGGCCGCATGCTGGAGCCGCACGAATTGCGCGATGCGCTGGCCGCCTCGTTCGGCAACGGTGCGCTGGCCGGGTTGCAGGTGGTGGTCAGCGCCGGACCGACTTACGAGGACATCGACCCGGTGCGCTTCATCGGCAACCGCAGCTCCGGCCGGATGGGTTTCGCGGTGGCCGCGGCCGCGGCCGAGGCGGGCGCCACGGTGAGCCTGGTGGCCGGGCCGGTGAGCCTGGCCACACCCGTCGGGGTGGCGCGGCGCATCGACGTGCGCAGCGCCACGCAGATGCAGGCCGCGGTGCTCGAAGCCAGTCGCGCGGCGGACATCTACATCGGCGCGTCGGCGGTGGGCGACTATCGGCCGGCCCGGGTCTCGGCCCTTAAGCTGAAGAAGAATGCCGGCGCCCCGCTCTCGCTGCAGCTGGAAGAGAATCCGGACATCCTGGCCAGCCTGGCCGCGCAAAGCGGGCGCCCGTTCCTGGTCGGATTCGCCGCGGAGACGCATGATGTGGCCAGTTATGCGCGCGGCAAGCTGCGCAGCAAGGGGCTGGACATGATCGCGGCCAACCAGGTGGGCGACGGCCTCGGTTTCGAGGTCGCCGAGAACGCATTGACGCTGTACTGGGCCGACGGCGAGCTGGCCTTGCCGCGCGCCGCCAAGAGCGAGCTGGCGCGCCAGCTCGTCGCGCAAGTGGCCGAACGCTACCGGGCGGCGCGCCGATGACGCTCGACGTCGAACTGAAGATTCTCGATCCGCGCCTGGGCGACAGCATTCCGCTGCCGCAGGCCGCCACCCCCGGCAGTGCCGGCATGGACCTGCGTGCCGCGCTGGAACAGCCGCTCACCCTGGCGCCCGGCGCGAGCGCGCTGGTGCCCAGCGGCATCGCCATCCACATCGGCGACCGGGGCTGGTGCGCCTTGATCGTTCCACGCTCCGGGTTGGGCCACAAGCACGGCCTGGTGATGGGCAACCTGGTCGGCGTGATCGACGCCGACTACCAGGGTCCGCTGATGATTTCATGCTGGAATCGCGGCGACGCGCCGTACACCATCGCGGTCGGCGACCGCATCGCGCAGTTGCTGCTGGTGCCGGTGGCGCAGGCGCGGCTGCAGATCGTCACTGAATTCACGCCCAGCGAACGTGGTGCCGGGGGCTTCGGCTCCACCGGTATCCGATAGCATGGGCACCGACACTCGGCGCGACCCGGAGCGGTCGCGCCACCGCGCAGTTTCAGCCGTGGGGGCGGAGCATGGCACCAAAAATCGCGAAGCGGCGGCTGGCCCGGCCTGAGGTCGACTGGTCGGCCATGCTGCCGCTGGCCGGCGGCACCTTGCTGCTGCTGCTGGGCCTGTTCTGCGCCTGGCAGACCTGGCTGATCGCCGACGAGCATCACGCCGACGAGCGCGTCCACGCGGCGCAGGCGCAGGCGGTCAAGGCGGTGGGCGACGAAGTCGCGCGCCAGCGCGGGGCGGTACAGAAGGCGCTGGCGCTGGTCGACCCGGCGACGGTGCTGAACGATCCGGCGCAGTCGATCGCCACCTTGCGCCTGCGCCTGCCGCAAGCGCAACAGGTGGACATCTACAGCGGTGACCTCAAGGAGGTGTTGCGCGCCAACTACCGCGAGTTCGGCTATGCCAAGGCGGCGCAGTTGATGGCCGCACAGACGGCCGAGGGCGCGCCGCCGGTGCAAAGTGTCTACTACGGCAACGGCGATCGCCGCCTGAGCATGGTCGTTCCGCTGGGCGCGCCGGATCAGGCGCAGGCCTGGGTCTGGGTGGAGTTGCCGTTTGCCGGCGTCCAGCAGGCTTTCGACGCGATCCCGCCGGCCGGCGGCCGGCTCGACCTGCGCCAGGGCGACGAGCCGGGCAGCGTGCAGTTGTTCTCCAATGGCAGCGCCTCGGCGCAAACCGGCAGCAACAGCCTGCCGGTGCCTGGCACCGCGTTCCGCGTGGGCGCGGGTTTGCCCGATGCGTTCATCGTGCTGCCGCATTCGTGGTGGTTGAGTGGCCTGTTGAGCCTGCTGGGCTTGGCCGGCGCCGGGTATCTGCTGTGGCTGCGCGGTCGGCGGTGGGCCTCGTCGCCGGAGCAACCGGCCGAGGCGGAGCCGCTGGTGTCTGAGGTCGAACTGCCCCGCAAGCGCGCGCGCCCGCCGGTCACCGCCGAGCCGGCGGCGGCGCCGGCCCCCGCCCCCGCTCCTGTGCGTCCGTCCGCGGCCCGGGCGGAAGCCGCGTCGTTGCAGGTGGACCCGAGCATCTTCCGGGCCTACGACGTACGCGGGGTGGTCGGCAAGACGCTGGACCGCAATGTGGCCCGGCTGCTGGGCCGGGCGATCGGCGCGGTGATGGCCGAGCGCGGCCTGCGCGAGATCGTGGTCGGTCGCGACGGTCGCGTCTCCGGCCCGGAGTTGGCCGGCGCGCTGGCCGATGGCCTGCGCGAGGCCGGTGTCGACGTGATCGACCTGGGCGCCGTGCCCACGCCGGTGGTGTATTTCGCGGCGTACCGGTTCAACACCGGCTGCGGCGTGGCGGTCACCGGCAGCCACAATCCGCCGGACTACAACGGCTTCAAGATCGTGATCGGCGGCGAGACCCTGGCCGAGAGCGCGATCCAGGACCTGTACCAGCGCATCGCCAGTGGCACGTTGAGCCAGGACGGCCACGGCGGCCTGCGCCAGGTCGACGTGGCGCCGGATTACATCGAGAAGATCGTCTCCGACGTGCTCGCCGAGCGCCCGCTGAAGGTGGTGGTCGACTGCGGCAACGGCATTCCCGGCGCGATTGCGCCGCAGGTGCTCGAAGGCGTCGGCTGCGAAGTGGTGCCGCTGTACTGCGATGTCGACGGCAGCTTCCCGAACCACCATCCCGATCCGTCCGACCCGGCCAACCTGCAGGACCTGATCCACGCCGTGCGCCAGACCGGAGCGGACCTCGGCCTCGCCTTCGACGGCGACGGCGATCGCCTGGGCGTGGTTTCCCGCGCTGGCGAGATCATTTTCCCCGATCGCCTGCTGATGCTGTTCGCGCGCGACGTGCTGTCGCGCCAGCCCGGCGGCACGGTGATCTACGACGTCAAGTGCACCAGCCACCTGAAGGCGCAGATCCTGGATGCCGGCGGCAGTCCGCTGATGTGGCGCACCGGGCATTCGCTGATCAAGGCCAAGATGCGCGAGACCGGCGCCGAGCTGGCCGGCGAGATGAGCGGGCACTTCTTCTTCAAGGAGCGCTGGTACGGCTTCGACGACGGCATCTACGCCGCCGCGCGGCTGCTGGAGATCCTCGCCGGCGACCTGCACGGGCGCAGCCCGGAGGAGATCTTCGCCACCCTGCCCAAGAGCATCTCCACGCCCGAGCTGAAGGTGGACCTGGCCGAAGGCGAGCATTACCGCTTCATGGACCGGCTGCGCGAGCGCGCCAGCTTCGAGGACGCCTCGGTGATCAGCATCGACGGCCTGCGCGTGGACTGGCCGGACGGCTGGGGCCTGGTGCGCGCCTCCAACACCACGCCGGTGCTGGTGCTGCGCTTCGAGGCCGACACCGAAGCGGCGCTCAAGCGCATCCAGCAGCTCTTCCGCCAGCAGATGCTGGCCGTCGACCCTGCATTGAAACTGCCCTTCTGAAAGCAGTGGGCTTCGACGTCGCCGAGCCCACTCCCGCTTATTGCGAAGCCTTGTCCTGCTGGGCTTTCAGCTCGCGATAGCGGGCCAGCTGCTTGACCTGCTCCTGCACCGTCTGCGCGCGCAGCGTCTGCTGGCGTTGCAAGGTGGCGCGCAGGGCGGTGACGACGTTGCGCTGCGCGGCGACGCTGTCGGTGAGGAACTTCGGCACCGGCTTCTTGGCGTTCTCGATCTCCGCGGCGCGGGCCAGCAGGTCGGTCAGTGCCTTCTCCTGGCTGCGCAGGTTGATTCGGGTGGTGCGGATCTGCTGGTCGACGGTGTCCAGCGTCTGCTGCAGCGAGATCTTGTACGACTCCTCGTCCGGGTAGGCATTGAGCATCTGCGCCTCGGCGTTGGCCAGTTCCTGCGCCGCGCGCTGTTTGGCCGCCTCGGCCTCGGCCAGCTTGGCCGCCGCGGCGCGCTCCTCGGGGTTGAGCTGACGCGACACGTGGCTCACCACCATGCCGCGGTCGTTGACGAGGTCGTAGCCGTACTTCATCGCGTCGGCGGTGAGGCTGTCGCTGTAATGCACCAGGCCTTGGCTGTCGTACCACTTGTAACGCACGCTGCCGGTGTTCTGGGCTGACACGGCGAGGCTCGCGCCCATCGCGACGGCAGCCAGAATGAGCAGTGATTTGCGCATGGGTTCTCCTGTTGGCCGGAGTATAGCCGGGTCCGCCATGCTGGCTGGTTGCCGGCGGCGCTGCTGTGATCGGGTTGGCTGGAGTCTATTCGTCGGGGCATGAACCGGCGGCGTATGCCGCGCCGGTCAGCGGTGTACGCCGTAGCGGGCGCGGTAATCGAGCAATCGTGCATGTTCGGCGGCCAGTTGCGGCTGCGCGCCGGCATATTCCAGTACGTCATCCAGGCAAGTGATGGCGATCACCGGGATGCCGTGCTCGGCGGCGACTTCCTGCGCGGCGGAGCGGTCGCCCTGGCCGCGCTCCTGGCGATCCAGCGCAATCAGCACGCCGGCCGGTGTGGCGCCGTGGGCGCGGATCAGCGCCAGCGACTCGCGCACCGCGGTGCCGGCGGT
>CALCWL010000328.1 GCA_937906285.1 uncultured Rhodanobacter sp.
AGTACAAGGAGCGCCGCAAGGAGACCGAGAGCCGCATCAAGTCCACCCGCGAGACCCTCGACCGCGTGAACGACGTGCGCGACGAGGTGGACAAGCAGCTCGAACACCTGAACCGCCAGGCCCGCGCCGCCGAGCGCTGGAAGGCCCTGAAGGAAGAGCAGACGCGCAAGGAAGCCGAATTGCGCGCGCTCGAATACCGCAGCCTCAAGAGCCAGCACGACGGCGAAGGCGCCGGCCTGTCCGCCGCCGAGATCGAGATCGAGAAGCAGCTGGCCGGCCAGCGCGAGATCGAGGCGCAGATCGAAGCCATGCGCGAACGCCACACCGACGCCAGCGAGCACCTGAACGCGGTGCAGGCCGACGTGTACAAGGTCGGCGCCGAGATCGCTCGTGTCGAGCAGCAGGTGCGCCACAACAAGGAAAGCGCCGAACGTCTGCAGCGTGCCCACGCCGACAGCGAGCGCGAGCATGCGGAACTGGCCGCGCACATCGCCACCGACCGCGAACAGATCGAAGCCCTGCGCATGGCGCTGGCCGAGGGTGAGCCGAAGCTCGAAGCCCTGCAGCAGATGCAGGAGGACACCGCCGAAGCCCAGCGCAGCACCGAGGCCAAGCTGGCCGACTGGCAGCAACGCTGGGACAGCCACACCCGCAACGCCGGCGAATCCAACCGCGCCGCCGAAGTGGAGCGCACCAAGCTCAATTACCTCGACCGCCAGGGCATCGACCTGGCGCGTCGCCGTGAAGCGCTGGAAGCCGAACAAAAAGCCACCGACCTGGCTGCGCTGGCCGCCGCCGGCGAGCAACTGCACGGCGAGCACGATGCCCAGCGCGAGCGCGTGGAAACCCTGGGCAGCGTGCTCGATCAGCACAAGTCCAACCACGAGAAGCTGCAGGAAGAAGAGCGCCAGGTGCAGTCCGCGTTGAACGAGGCGCGCCAGCAACTGCAGGCCGCCCGCGGCCGGCAGGCTTCGCTCGAAGCGCTGCAGCACGCCGCGCTCGGTCAGGAAGAGAACGCCGCCAGCGGTTGGCTGGCTCGTCTGGGCTTGAACAGGTCGCGCCGCCTCGGCGAGTCGCTGCAGGTCGAGAACGGCTGGGAAACCGCCGTCGAAACCGCGTTGAGCGGCTTCCTCGACAGCGTGCTGGTCGACGGTTCACACGCGCTGGCCGCCGAGTTTGAGGGCATCGACAACGCCGACATCGCCTTGCTCGATGCTGCCGACGGAGGAGCCGGCACCGCCGGCACGCTGGCGGCGCACGTGCGTGGCCCGGCGGCGGCGCTGGCCATTCTCGGCCACGTGCTGACCGCCGAATCGCTGGCCGACGCGCACCGGCAGGTCGGCTCGCTGTCGGCACTGGCGCCGTACCAGTCGGTGATGACGCGCAGCGGCGAATGGCTGGGCCCGGGCTGGGCGCGCGTGCGCCGCGCACAGGGCAGTCAGGTCGGCGTGCTGGCGCGCGAGCGCGAGCTGCGCACGCTGGCCGAGCAGATCGCCACGCTGGAAGCGCAACTGGAAGAAGCCGGCGAGCGGCTCGACGCCCTGCGCACCAACAAGTTCGAGACCGAGCGCGCGCGCGACGACGCGCAGCGCGAGTTGTACAACGCGCACCGGCGCCAGTCCGAACTGGCCGGCCAGTTGCAGAGCCATCGCGGCAAGCTGGAAACCGCCCGCGCCCGCACCGAGAAGGTCAACGGCGAACTGGGCGAGCTGGCCGCCCAGCTCGACGAACTGCAGAGCCAGACCCGCGAGGCGCGTGCGCGGCTGGACGAATCGGTCGGTCTGATGGGCGACCTGGAAGACCAGCGCCGCGAGCTGGAGAACGAACGCCGCGGCCTGCTCGAAGCCCGCGAGGAAGCACGCATGAATGCGCGCGAGGCAGCCGATCAATCCCATGCGCTCGCGTTGTCGCTGGAATCCAGGCGCTCGTCACTCAACTCGCTGGAACAGTCGCTGGGCCGCATGGACGCCCAGTTGCGCCAGATCGAGGCACGCCGCAGCGAGATCGCCGAACAGCTCGCCGCCGGCTCCGACCCGATCGCCGAGCTGGAGGCCGAACGCCAGGCCTACCTCGACCAGCGCCTGCTGGTCGACAAGCAACTGGTGGAAGCACGCCGCGCGCTGGAAGATTGCGACCTCGAATTCCGCAAGCTCGAACAGCAGCGCCACCTGGCCGAGCAGGGCCTGGCCAGCCTGCGCGAAGGCCTCTCGGAGAAGCGTCTCGCCGCACAGGCGCTGCAACTGCGCGCCGAACAGTTGGCCGAGGCCATCGCCGCCTCCGGCCTCGAACTGGAGACCCTGCTGGCCGAGCTGGCCGACGATATCGACGCCGGCCAGTGGCGGTCACAGCTCGCCGACATCGGCCAGAAAATCGCGAGGATCGAACCGGTCAACCTGGCCGCGATCCAGGAACACGCCGAGCAGAGCGAGCGCAAGACCTACCTCGACAACGCCTGTTCGGCGGCGGCCACGCCTATCTCGAACTCACCGGCGACGACCTGCTCAACACCGGCGTGACGATCATGGCGCGCCCGCCAGGCAAGCGCCCGTCCAACATCTCGCTGCTGTCCGGCGGCGAGAAGGCGCTGACCGCGGTGTCGCTGGTGTTCGCCATCTTCGGCCTCAACCCCGCGCCGTTCTGCCTGCTCGACGAGGTCGACGCGCCGCTGGACGAGGCCAACGTCGGCCGCTTCTCCAGTCTGGTGAACGAGATGAGCGAGCACGTGCAATTCATCTTCATCAGCCACAACAAGGCCACCATGGAAGCCGCCACCCAGCTGTGCGGCGTGACCATGCGCGAGCCCGGCGTGTCGCGTCTGGTGCAGGTCGACCTGGCTGAAGCGACTAAACTGGCGGGAGCTGCCTGAAGGAACCGATGATGACCGTGCAACCCTTGCTTGCCTTTGCGTGGAACGCCGCCGTCGGCATTCCGATGCTGATCGTGGGACTGGTCGTGCTGGCGCTGATCTGGCTGTTCGGCCAGCCGCGGAAAGAGCAGGGCAAGCGCAGGGCTGCGGGTGACGCGCACACGCACGGACACGCGCGGCGCGAGCCCACCATGGGCGGTTCCAGCCTGGCCGACAACCCGGCCTTCAGCCTGGGCGACACCGCGGCGACACCGCAGCAAGGCGAGCTCGATGTCGGCCTGCGGGAGGAGCTGGAGCGCCTCGGCGCCACGCTCTCCGGCGAACGCCATGCGGCCAAGCCGGCCGAACGCCTGACCGAGCGCCTGGCCGGCCACGCCGCCTCGATCGTGGATGCCTTGCGCGCGCCCGCCGAACCCGCCGCCGATCCGCCCGCCGCCGCGCCGGTGCCGCCGCCTGCCGCCAAGCCGGCGCCGCGCTCGGAGCTGGGTCGGCGCCCGGCCGACACGCCGGTGGAGCGCATCGTCACCTTGTTCGTGGTGGCGCGCGACGGCGCGCGTTTCAACGGGCCGGATCTGGTCGTCGCCACCGAAAAGGCCGGGCTGGAATTCGGCGACATGGGCATCTATCACCGTCTGGTGGACGGCAAGCGCGAACTCGGCCCCATCTTCAGCGTCGCCAACATGCTCAAGCCCGGCAATTTCGACCTGGCCCGACTGGACGCGCTGCAGACCCCCGGCGTCAGTTTCTTCATGACCTTGCCCGGGCCGGTTCCCGCGCTCGACGCCTGGGACGCCATGCTGCCCACCGCGCAGCGACTGGCCGAACTGCTCGACGGCCAGGTACTGGATGAGGAGCGCAATGCGCTCGGTCGACAGGGCATCGCGCACATCCGCGACCAGCTGCGTGGCTGGGACCGCGACCACGAGGGTGACGAGATCATCTTCGGTCGCTGAATCGCCGCGCGGGAGCGGGAGCCATGACGATTGCCTTGCGCTGGAAGATCGCCGCCGCTGTCGCCGCCCTCATCGTGGCGATCCTGGGTTTCAACGGAGTGTCGCGTTTGCTCGCCGCCCGCCACGCCGACGAGCTGACCCAGGAAGCCGAACGCGCCGCCGCGCTGCAGGCCGAACAAGCCCGCGCCGGTGCGCGCCAGCGCCACGACGAACTGGCGCGTGACCTGCGCCAGCGTCGCGAGGAGCTGGCCAGCAATTACCGCCAGGTCGCCGACCAGGCGCGCGAATACCAGGCCCGCCGCGCCGTGCAATTGCAGCGCCAGCAGCAGGAGGCACAGCGCATCGCCGCCAGTTATCAGCTGGATGCCAACCAGCAATGCGCCAACGGCATCGTGATCAACCGCCGCGGCTCCAGCTTCACCCAGGCCCGCGGCCGCGACGGCGGGCCGATCCGTTGTCAGGGCGCCAAGGCCGCCGAACCGCTGCGCTGACGCCGGATCACCCCTCGTTGACCGGCGCTGCGGATACTCGATTCGCCGGCAGCGTCGTTCGCTGGCGTATCCCGAATCCCGGAGTGGCATGGCCGCGCCCACGAACACCCCCGACCCACGCCCGGCCACCCGTGCCATGGGCCTGGTCTACGTCAATGACACCCGGCCCGGCCTGCATCGGGTTCGCCATGGCCGGGGTTTCAGCTATCGCGACGCGGCGGGTCGCACGGTGCGTGATCGCGAGGAGCTCTCGCGCATCCGCGCGCTGGCGATCCCGCCGGCCTATACCGACGTCTGGATCTGCGCCGACCCACGCGGCCACCTGCAGGCCACCGGTCGCGATGCGCGCGGGCGCAAGCAGTACCGCTATCACCCGCGCTGGCGCAGCTATCGCGACCGCGGCAAGTTCGACCGCGTCGTGGCGTTCGGCGAAAGACTGCCCGCACTGCGCCGGCGCGCAGGCCGCGATCTCGCCCGCGACGGCCTGCCGCGCGAGAAGCTGCTGGCCTTGCTCGTACGCCTGCTGGACGAGACGCTGATCCGCGTCGGCAACGACTGCTACACCCGCGACAACCGCAGTTATGGCCTTACCACCCTGCGCACGCGTCACGTACGAGCGCAGCGCGGGCGATTGCGCTTCACCTTCCGCGGCAAAAGCGGCCAGGAACAGGAGGTGGAACTGGACGACCGCCGATTGGTGCGCATCGTGCGTCGCGTGCAGCAGTTGCCCGGGCAACGCCTGTTCCAGTACATCGACGATGACGGCAGGCGGCAACCGGTCGATTCGGACATGGTCAACGAGTACCTGCGGGCGGCCTGCAGCGACGGCGACGAACACGAATTCAGCGCCAAGGACTTCCGCACCTGGGGCGGCACCGTGCACGCGGCGCGCATCCTGGCCTGCACGCCGCGGCCTGCGAAGGGCGGCGAACGGGCTTGCCGACGCGTGCTGGCCGACGCGATCGCCCAGGTCGCGGCGCTGCTCGGCAATACCGTGGCCGTGTGCCGTGGCTCCTACATCCATCCGCGCGTGCTCACGGGCTGGACGGATGGCAGCCTGCAACGCGCGATCGCCCCGTTTGCCGCGCATCCGCGACGGCTGGAGAGGGCGTTGCTGCGTTTCCTGCGCCGAGGGGTTGTGACCAGGCAGTCGCGCAAGTGACTGGTTCGCGTGAGCGATCCGGGCAGGTGGCGGGTCCGCGACAGCAGAAAGCCGCAGGACGTGGTTTTCTTCACAGGTTCTGACGGCTCAGTTCCGCCCGGCAAGTCCCGCCAGCGCCAGCGCCACCGCGTGCAGGTCGGCGACGAGTTCGCGATAGGCCTGCTGGCGGCGTTCCTCGTGGGGCATGCGCAGCACGGCCGACGGATGCCAGGTGGCGAGTCCGCGCGAGTCCTCACCAAGTTGGTGCCACTGACCGCGCTCCCGGCTGATGCGGAAGGCGCTGCCGAACAGTGTCTGCGCCGCCATCGCGCCCAGGCCCACGACCACCCGCGGCTGCACCCGATCGAGTTCCGCCGCGAGCCACTGCCGGCAGGCGGCCTGTTCGGCAGCATTCGCGCGCTTGTGCAGGCGCGCCTTGCCGCGCAGTTCGTACTTGAAATGCTTGACGGTGTTGGTGAGATAGAGCGTCTTGCGGTCCAGTCCCGCCTCGGCCATGGCGCGGTCCAGCAGGCTGCCGGCCGGACCGACGAACGGCTCGCCGGCGAGGTCCTCCTGTGCGCCCGGCTGCTCGCCGATCAGCACTGCCGCCGCATGCGCCGGGCCATGGCCGAACACGGTCCGGGTGGCGCGGCGCCATAACGGGCAGTCCCGGCATTCCGCCGCCTCGCGACGCAGCCGGGCCAGACTGCCTTCGCGCACGCGATCCACCGGTTTGGCCAGGGGAATCATCACCTTGGCGAGGCGTCAGCGGAATGCGCCCAACAGCCACAGCACAAGCACGATCAGCAGGATGACGCCGATGCCACCCATCGGGCGATAGCCCCACGAACGGCTGTATCCCCAGGTCGGCAGCGCGCCGATCAAAAGGATGACGAGAATGATGACCACCAGCAGTGAGATCGACATGTTCGGATTCCTTTGCATGTGGGGTTGCGGGCATCGCGGACGGGTATCACGCGACGCCAGCACCTTCGCAGCGAGTCGGTGCAAGAGCCGTCAACGGTCTGTCGTGACGGCGGGACGAAATGTGATTCCCATTCGAGAGGAAATCCCGGAGCCGTCATTCCGGCGAAGGCAGGCATCGCGGTTGGCTCGGACCGTGCGATTCCTGCCTTCGCCGGAATGGCGATCGCGAGGGGTCACGCCGCGCTCACGGCAATCGCACGCGGCGTGCATGTGCCAGCGGCAATACTGCGGATTTCCGTTCCCGGAGTTCTCCCATGTCCGTCAACCTCACCGGCCGCCGCATCGCCATCCTCGCCACCGACGGCTTCGAGCAGAGTGAACTGACCGAACCGAAACGCCTGCTCGAACAAGCCGGTGCGCAGACCGACGTGATCGCACCCGGCGACGCCGATGAAATCAAGGGCTGGAGCGACGGCAACTGGGGCAAGGCGGTGGCCGTGGATGTGCCGCTGGTCGAGGCCAGGGCGGAAAACTACGACGCGCTGGTGTTGCCCGGCGGCGTGATGAATCCCGACAAGCTGCGGCTGGTGCCGGCGGTAATCTCGCTGATCAAGGCCTTCGACGATGGCGGCAAACCGGTGGCGGCGATCTGCCACGGCCCCTGGACGCTGATCGACGCCGGCCTGGTGAAGAACCGCCAGGTCACCTCATGGCCGTCGCTGCGCACCGACCTGGAAAATGCGGGCGCGCACTGGCAGGACAGCGAGGTGGTGCGCGACGGCCAGCTGATCACCAGCCGTCGCCCGGGCGACATCCCCGCCTTCGCCAATGCGATCATCGACGCGCTCGGCGCCACTCTGTGACGTCCACGCAGGGCGGGCACTGCCCGCCGGCTCTTCGCGATGTTCGTCGCCCCGCACGGCGGGCGGCCATCCTCAGCCGAGCTTGTCCATCACCTCGTCGAGGTTCTGGCGCAGTCCGTCGATGCCTTCCCACGGATCGCTGCGCAGCCGCGCCAGCCGCTTCGGCGCGGAATGAATGTCGAAGTCGTGGCCGCTTTTCAGCTTGCCCAGTTCGGTCCAGCGCAGCGGCATCGCCACCGGCGCGCCCGGTCGCGCGCGCAGCGAGTAGGAGGCCACGCTGGTGGCGCCGCGGCTGTTGCGCAGGTAGTCGACGTAGATAAGGCCGCCGCGCCGCGCCTTGCTGGCGGTGGCGATGAACTCCAGCGGGTGCGCCTGCGCCAGCGAACTGGCGAACGCCTGCGCGAAACCCTTCACCTGCGACCACGGGCAGCCCGGATTCAACGGCAGCACCACGTGCAGGCCCTTGCCGCCGGTGCAGCGCAGGAATGACTCCAGCCCCATTTGCGTCAGCAGCTTGCGCACCAGCCGCGCCGCGGCCACCACGCGATCCCATGCCACGTCCTCGCCGGGGTCGAGGTCGAATACCACGCGGTCGGCCTTGTCCGGCTGCTTGACGGTGGCGCCCCAGGGGTGGAACTCCAGCACGCCGAACTGCACCAGCTCGATCACCGAACTGGCGTCGCGCGGGTAGATGTAGCTGGCCTGCGCGCCGGATTCTTCCTTCAGCTTGGCGCTGCCCACGTGCTTCAGTCCCTGGATCATGTGTTTCTGGAAGAAGCAGGCCTTCTCGGTGCCTTCCGGGCAGCGGATCACCGAAGTCGGGCGGTCCACCACGCCGGGCAGGAACCAGTCCATCACGCTGGCGTAGTAGTCGGCCACCTCCTGCTTGGTGATGCCGTCCTCCGGATACACCACGCGGTCGGGGTGGCTGATGGTGATGGCGGGGGTGTTGTCCGCGGATTTGCCACGCCGTGCGCGCGACCCGGCGGCGGGAGGGGAGGGCGCGCGCTCGCTGTCGGTCAGGTCGGCGGCGGTCTTGTCGGTACGCATGGTCTTCAGGCTCGGTTGGCGCAGCAGGTTCTTGTTGCCGATGCCGCGGTAGTACACCTCGGCCACGGCGCGGGGTTCGACCCAGTGCGCGTCGCGCAGCAAGGGGTCGATCGCGGCGAGTTTCACGGTGGGCTTCCGGCTGCCCTTGTCGGCAAGGGTCTGCCCCAGTTGCCGCAATTGCTCGTCGCTGAAGCCGGTGCCGACGCGGCCCACGTACACCCAGCCATCCTTCACCGACGCGTCGGGTTTGGCCAGCAGCAGCGAGCCGAAGCCGCTGCGGCTGCCCTTGGGCGGGGTATAGCCGACCACGGCGAACTCGTCGCTTTCCAGCCGCTTGATCTTCAGCCAGTCGTCGCCGCGGCCGGGGCGGTAGGCCGATTCGATCCGCTTGGAGACGATGCCTTCCAGCTGCTGCTCGGTCGCCATGCGGAACGCGCCTTCGCCGTTGCCGACCGCGTGGGTGCTGAAGGCCAGGTGTTTCGGCGCGTGGGCCAGCAACTGCTGCAGCAGCTCCTTGCGTTCGAGCAGGCCCACCCGCGACAGGTCGCTGCCTTCGAGGTAGGGCAGGTCGAACAGCATGTAGACCAGCGGCAGCTGCGCCTCGCCGGACAGCGTGGCCTGCAGGCCGTTGAAGTCGCTGCGCCCGCGCGCATCGAGCGCGATCAGTTCGCCGTCGAGCCGGGCGGATTGCAGGCCCAATGATTCCAGCGACTGCACGATGTCGGGCAAGCGGTCGTTCCAGGCCAGCGCGTTGCGCGACCACAGCTTCACCTCGCCTCCGGCAATCGCGGCGAGGATGCGGTAGCCGTCCCACTTCACCTCGTGCAGCCACTGCTCGCCCTCGGGCGGGAACTCGCGCAGGCGCGCCAGCTCTGGCTTGAAGAACTCCGCGCTGGGCGATGCCTTGCGCGCGCCTTCGAGCGCGGCGGCGGCCTTGGCCAGGCGCACCCGCGGCACTTTCTTTCCCTTGGGCACGGCTTTCCTGCGTGCGGTGGATTTCTTCGCGGCCGCGCGGGTGGCCGGCGTTTTCGCCGCGGCGCGCGTGCTGCGGGTCATCTTCGCATCGAGCAGGTCGTCGGCTTCCACGTCGCCGGCGAACGCATCCTTGGCCTTGATCAGGAACCACGCGGGCTGCCGCTCCTTGCGGCCGCTGCGTACCAGGTGCCAGCCGCCCTTGAGGCGCTTGCCGAACAGTTCGAAACGCAGGTGGCCCTTCAGCCATTGCGCCTCGGGGTCGCCCTCGGTGGTCCACACGCCGAGGTCGAACTGGTCGACGTGGCCCTTGCCGTAGCCGTGCTCGATGTCGCCCTCGAAACCGGCGTAGGACAGCGGGTGGTCTTCCACCTCGACCGCCAGGCGCTTCACGTCCGGGTCGTAGCTCGGTCCCTTCGGCACGGCCCAGCTTTTCAGCACGTCGCCCATCTGCAGGCGGAAATCGAAATGCCGGCGGCTGGCGTGGTGCAACTGCACCACGAAGATGGCGCGACCTTCGCTGCCGCCGACCGCGTTGTCGGCGGGCTCGCGCGTTTTCGAGAAATCACGCTTGCGCTGGTAGTCCCGCAGGCTGGCCACGACCGCTCAGCCGGTGGGCCCGCCCATCACCGGCAGGATCGCGCCGGAGATGTAGCTGGCGCACGAGGGCGCGGCAAGGAACACGTAGGCGGGCGCCAGCTCTTCCGGCTGCGCCGGCCGGCCCATCGGGTTGGACTTGCCGAACTCGCTCACCTTCTGCGCCGACTGGTCGGCGGGGTTCAGCGGCGTCCACACCGGGCCCGGCGCCACCGCATTCACGCGGATGCCGCGCTTGACCATGTTGGAGGCCAGCGCCATGGTGAACGCGTGGATGCCACCCTTGGTCATCGAGTAGTCGAGCAGTCCACCGCTGCCGAACAGGCCGGTTTCCGACCCGGTGTTGATGATCGAGCAGCCGCTGCCCAGGTGCGGCGACGCGGCGCGGGTCATGTGGAAGTAGCCGTAGAGGTTGGTGCGCAGGGTCTCGTCGAAGTGCTCGTCGGTGATCTCCTCGATCGACTTGGCGTGTTCCTGGAAGGCGGCGTTGTTGACCAGCACGGAAAGCTTGCCGAACGCCTTGACCGCCTTGTCGACAGCGTCGCGGCAGAACGCGGGGTCGCGCACGTCGCCGGGAATCAGCAGGCAGCGCTGCCCCTCGGCCTGCACGTAATCGCGGGTTTCCTCGGCGTCGGCCTGCTCGCTCAGGTAGACGATGGCCACGTCGGCGCCTTCGCGGGCGAACAGCACGGCCACCGCGCGGCCGATGCCCGAATCCCCGCCGGTGATCAGCGCGGTCATGCCGGCCAGCTTGCCGCTGCCGGCGTAGTTCGGTGCCATGAACTGCGGCCGCGGATCGAGCTGCTGCTCGCTGCCGGGCTTCTTCTGGTGCTGCGCCGGCAGCGGATTGCGGGGTTTGGGCGCCTTCGATGTCGGCTTGCGCTTGGCCGACTTTGCGGTGGACTTGGCGCTGGCGGGCTTCCGGCGCTCGGCGCGTTCGGTCTCGGCCTGGATCTTGCGCTGGCGCTGGGTGGTGGTCTTGGCGGCTTTGCTTCGCGGGGCAGGCATGGGAGGCTCCGTGGTCGACGATGCCCGCACGTTAGTCCGCCCGGCGTGCGCCGCGGGTGAAGCGAAGCGTCCGGTTCTCGTTGGCGGTTTGACGACGCCTCCACACGCGAGCCGGAATAGTCGCGGCACGACCAGACCTTTCCCGCCGCGGAGTGCGAAGTCATGGCACGACCCATCTGGAGCGGCACCCTGTCGTTCGGCCTGCTCAACGTGCCG
>CALCWL010000329.1 GCA_937906285.1 uncultured Rhodanobacter sp.
TCACCATCACGCTGGATCTGGAGCGCATCGGCGACAGCAGCCAGGTCACCTGCAAACACCAGGTGAAGTACGCCAAACCCACCGCCAAGGGCCGCGTTCTGGAAGAGGCCACCACCAGCACCCCGCTGCACGTCAACCGCGGCGGCAGCCTCAGCCTGTTCCCCGAATCGCAAACCGACATGTTCGAACGCGCCGCCGCATCGGCCGCGGAGTCGGATGCCGTCGGCGACTGATCCCCGCGCGCCCGGCTCGCCCCTTTCACGCACGCCACCACAGGAATCCACCATGGATAGCACCGCCGTCGATCGCATCGCCCAACTGGCCGTCGAAGCCGCCAGCGCCAATACGCTCACCACCGATACCCCCGCCGTCATCCTCACCGCGCGCGACGGCAGCCAGCGCGTGGAGAGCATCGAGCACCTGCAGCCCGGCCGCAGCCGCCTGCGCGGCAAGTTCACCAGCAGCGCCCTGCAGGACTTCGCCGACTACGTCGTCATGCACTACGAAGCCGCCGCCGACCTCGCATCCGCCCAAGGCTTCATCGACACCGACAAGATGGCCGCCACCGTCTACTTCAACCTCGGCGATCGCGAACACCCAGGCCACGGCGACCACCTGGCCACCCTCGCGCTCAAACCCACCGCCGCGTACGCCGCCATGCGCGCCGCTTGCAGCCGTCCGCTCGGTCAACGCGAGCTGCACGACTTCCTCGAAGACTGGCGCGATAACACCTTCCCGCTCTACGACGGCACCACCGACGACGGCAAGCCGTTCAGCGCCGCCCTCGCCGCCGTGCGCGATATCACCATCGAAACCGCGCGCAGCGTCAACAGTGTCGAGCGCGATATGGGCGCAACCCGAAGCGCGATGGAGAGCGTGGACGCCAAGAGCAAGCTGGTACTGCCCAGCGGCTTCCTGTTCAAGGCCGTGCCGTACGAAGGCCTGCAGGAGCGCACTTTCACCCTGCGCTTGGGCGTCAACACCGGCGGCGACAAGCTCACCCTGGTGCTGCGCATCCAGCAGCTCGAAGCCATCACCGAAGCCATCGCCAAAGACTTCCGCGACCGCCTGGCCGCCAAGCTCGGCGCGGCCAGCTCGCTGACCCTCGGCACCTTCGCGCCGTAACCCACTGCCAGCGCCGCTCCGGCGGCGCTCGGCTGCAACCCATCATGCAGGAAAGACCGTTATGCGGATCAACGTCTACAGCCAGGAACTCACCGACGAAGTGATCGAAGTCGAGAAACCGTCGAACACTGGCGTCGCCTACCACGGTGCGCAATTGATCCTGCACAGCAGCGGCCGCCTGCACCACCCGCCCGAAGATGACGATCGCAGCGCCATCACGTTCTGGCTACCGAAATCGACGCATCGCCGCTGGCAAATGGCCGTCGCGTTCGAACGCATCGCCGAAATCTTCCGCAATGCGCCGGCTGAAACGGGACTGGATTGATCATGGCACCCCTCCGCCCCATCGGCCACATCGCCGGCAACCTGCGCATCCTCGCCGTCAGCGCCTGCTATCGCGTGCGCCTGGCGTCCGATGGCCAGCGCTTTCTGTGCTGGGTCGACGACGATGGCTGCGTCTACCTCGCGCTCAGCCATCACCCACGCGCCATCGCTGTGCGGCGGCACTCCCCGGAGAGCATCGTGCGCACCTACGGCAAGCCGAAAGGCGCGCCATTCCCGCTCACCGTCACCGATATCCACGACGACCTGCAGCAAGCCAGCAGCGATTTCGCGCGACGCAGCCTGAGTCAGGCCAGCGAGGCGGCGGCATGACCCGCCCTGGCAAAGACACCACCGAAGCCGACGCCAAACGCGTGCGCGCGGCCGTGCTTCGCATCACGGGCGAATGGTACTGCTCATCGTCCAACCACTACACCAAAGCCGAGCCCACCACCTGGCGTGGCCGCCGCATCTGCGCGCGCTGCAAAGCCAAGCTGCAGGCCCGTCACCGATCCACCACGAAGGGGAAAACCAAACCATGAACGGCACCGTCATCAACATCGCCCGCATCGACATCCACGTGCCCTCGCCAGGTGTGCTGCTGGAAAGCGGGCTTTTGTCCACCGCCCAGCTCGCCCCTACCGCCGATGCGCCGCCAGGCATCGCCGTGGATCCCGCCACCGGACTGATGTGGACGCGCGAAACCATCGCCACCGACAAGACCTGGGCCGAAGCCAAGGCCGCCGCCGCGGCCGTCGCCCTCGGCGGCTTCACCGACTGGCGCCTGCCCACGCGCAAGGAACTGCTCACGCTGGTCGACGACACCCGCTACAACCCGGCGATCAACACCGACCTGTTCCAGTGCGACTCGAGCCGCTACTGGTCCAGCACGCCCGATGCGGAGTCCCCTTCGGACTGCGCGTGGTTCGTCGGTTTCGGCGTCGGCAATTGCTACCTCGGCCTCCAGGGCTACCGAGGCCGCGTCCGGGCCGTGCGTTCGGTGTCGCCGTCGGCGTCCAGTCAGTAATCG
>CALCWL010000330.1 GCA_937906285.1 uncultured Rhodanobacter sp.
CGAGCACACCGAGTTGCTGTTCCGCGCCGCGCCCGACGTGGTGTTCTGCTTCGATGGCGACCGCGCCGGCCGCGCCGCGGCGTGGAAGGCGCTGGAGTCCGCGCTGCCGCGGCTGCGCGACGGACGCCAGGCGTATTTCCTGTTCCTGCCCGACGGCGAGGATCCCGATTCGCTGGTGCGCAAGGAAGGCAAGGAGGGCTTCGAACAACGCATCCGCCAAGCGATGCCGCTGTCGGACTATTTCTTCGGGGAACTCTCGCGCGACGTCGACATGGCCAGCCTCGACGGGCGCGCCCGGCTGGCCGAGCGCGCCCGCCCGTTGCTGGCGAAACTGCCCGACGGCGCCTTCCGCGACCTGATGGCGCAGGAACTGGAAAAGCGCAGCGGCGCCCGTGCCGTGCTGCAGGCCGACCCCGCCGCCCATCGCGCGGTGCAGCGGCCGATGGCGGTGCAGCGCAGCCTGGTGCGCAGCGCGATCTCGCTGCTGCTGACCCAGCCGGGCATGGCCGACCGGGTGGAGAAACCCTATCGCTTCCTGCGCCTGGACAAGCCCGGCGTGGGGCTGCTGGCCGAGCTGCTCGACCTGGCGCGCGCACGGCCCGGCATCAACCCTGCGATGCTGGTGGAGCATTTCGCCGAGCGACCGGAATACCCGGCCCTGCAGAAGCTGATGGCCGCCACCGTGGTGGGCGAGGCCCAGGCGCAGGCCGCCGAGTTCTTCGACGCCCTGCGGCGGATGGAGGAACAGGCGGTCAGCCAGCGCCGCGACGCGCTCACCGCCAAGAGCCGCGAGGGCGCATTGGACAGCGCCGAGAAGGCCGAGCTGCGCGAACTGCTGGCCGCGCGCGTGACACCGCCGACGGCACCGGCATGAGCGCCGCCGCACGGCCGGAAGCCGCACGCGCCGTGCGGCATGCTGTCCCGGCGCGCCGCCAGGGCACCGCCGCTGTGGGATCATGCACGGCTGCGACCGGAGCGCGACGGCAGAAGGCACGAGAACACTGATGGATCTGCTGCAGCAGCTGGTCACGATCTTTGCCGAGAACGGCTACCTGGCGGTATTCATCGCACTGATGATCTGCGGCGCCGGCTTGCCGCTGCCGGAAGACATCACCCTGGTCGCCGGCGGCGTGATCGCCGGGCTGGGCTACGCGAACGTGCACGCGATGTTCGCGCTGGCGATGTTCGGCGTGCTGCTGGGCGACTGCGCGATCTTCCTGCTCGGTTACCGCTACGGCGCGCGCATCCTGCAATGGCGCTTCGTGGCGCGCATCCTCACCCCGGCGCGCTACGCGAAAGTGCAGGAGAAGTTTCATCGCTACGGCAACCGCGTGCTGTTCATCGCGCGCTTCCTGCCCGGCATGCGCACCACGATCTATCTCACCGCCGGCATGACCCACCGGGTCTCGTTCCTGCGCTTCCTGCTGCTTGACGGCAGCGCCGCGCTGATCAGCGTGCCGTTCTGGGTCTACCTGGGCTTCTTCGGCGCGGACAACCACCAGCGGCTGCTGATGTGGATGCACCGCGGCCAGGCCAGCCTGTGGATCGTGCTGGGCATCCTGCTGTTGGTGCTGCTGATCTCCTGGTGGCGGCACCGGCGCCGCGCCCGCTGCACGCCGGACTGATCGATCCGCATGGCACGGCCCCAGCACCTTCCGGACAGCTTCACCCTCGCCCTGCTCGCCACCGTGCTGCTGGCCTCGCTGCTGCCCGCGCGCGGCACCGCGGCGCACGTCTTCGATCTGGTCACCGACGCGGCGATCGCGCTGCTGTTCTTCCTGCACGGCGCCAAGCTGCCGCGCCGGTCGATCGTGCAGGGCATGACGCACTGGCGCTTGCACCTGACCGTGCTGGCCGGCACCTTCGTGCTGTTTCCCCTGCTCGGCCTGCTGCTGCGCCCGTTGGGCGACCTGTTGCTGACGCCGGAGCTGAGTCTGGGCTTGCTGTTCGTGTGCCTGCTGCCGTCGACCGTGCAATCGTCGATCGCCTTCACCTCGATCGCCGGCGGCAATGTGCCGGCGGCGGTGGTCAGCGCGTCGGTGTCCAACCTGCTCGGCATCGTGCTGACTCCGCTGCTGGTCGGGCTGCTGCTGGAAAGCCGTGGCGGCGGCGTGTCGTGGCAGGGCGTGCTCGACATCGTGCTGCTGCTGTTGCTGCCGTTCGCGCTCGGCCATTTCGCCCGGCGCTGGATCGGCACGTTCGTCGACCGCCACAAGCCGCTGCTCGGCGTCAGCGACCAGGCCACGATCCTGCTGGTGGTCTACACCGCCTTCAGCGCCGCGGTGGTCGAAGGCCTGTGGCGCGACACACCGCTATCCGCCCTGCTGACCACCGTGGCCGCCTGCGCGCTGCTGCTGGCGCTGGTCATGCCGACGATCACCTGGGCCGCGCGCCGCCTCGGCTTTTCGCGCGAGGACGAGATCACCATCGTGTTCTGCGGCTCCAAGAAGAGCATGGCCAGCGGCATCCCGATGGC
>CALCWL010000331.1 GCA_937906285.1 uncultured Rhodanobacter sp.
GCCTCGGGCGCGGCATAAGGATTGGTTTCCATCGCATTCCCCCGTCACCGTCCATGTTGCCGCCCCCCTCGGCGGCAACTGCGGCGAGTATAGAAGCGATGTTCGAGGCGCGGCTACCGCTTGGGCTTGAGCAGGGTGCCGGTGCACTTCGGCGAGCCGCACAGACACTGCCACAGCTTCTTCAGCCGCGCGGTGTGCGGCACCTCGAGCACGATGCCGTAGTCGTAGGTGAGCTCGTCGCCCGGCTTGATGTTGCGGAGCGCCTCGATCTTCACCTTGTCCCGGCGCGGGTCGCCGCTGGCGCTTTCCTCGACCACGGCGCGACAGTTGGGCGCGCAACTGTGGTTGATCCAGCGCGCGGTGTTGCCGCGCTGGTTGGCGTCGATCACGTACTGCTCGTTGAGCGTGAACAGGAAGGTGTGCCCGGTTTCGCCGCCGTCGCCGTACAGCGCATCGGCCTCGTCCGGCGTCAGCAGCTTGCCCTTGTACTCGATGATTTCCTCGCCTTTGGCGATCGGGGCGGTGGCGAACACGCCGTTGCCGTGGATCGGCGAGCGGCGAGCAACGAAACGTCGTGACATGCAGTGGAACCCGGACAGGAAGGTAAGCCGCCGATGATGCCTGTTCGGGCGTCGCTGCGAAACCTCGGGGCGCCACCGCGCCTCCGGCACGAACCGCGACTGCAGCCTGCGCGATCGACTGGCGCGGATACCCCGATCGCGGGTAGAGTCAGGATTCAAACGATCGTTTGGAGAGCCGCGATGCGTCTGTTGCGCTGGGTCATTCCCGTCCTGCTCATCATCGGCCTGGCCGCCTGCGGCCCGGCGAAAAAGAGCGTGTTTCCGCCCACGGTGAGCATCCAGCAGTTGCAGGTGCTACCCGACGGACAGTGGGAATTGACCTTGCGCATCCAGAACAACAGCTATGCCGGGATGGACTTCCAGTCACTGGACGGCCAGTTGCAGGTCGCCGCGCTGGCGCCGGTGCGGTTGCACGGCACGTTCGAGCTGGCCATCCCGCAGCTCGCCGGCGACGTGGTCCAGCTCAAGGTCTGGCCCACCACCGCCATGAGCCAGGCCCTGCAGGCTATCGCCGACAAGGGCAGCGCCGCCTCGCTGGCCTATTCGATCAGCGGCAGCACGACCGCCAAGCCCGAGCAGGAGAGCAAGCCGCGTGCGTTCGATTTCAGCGGCAAGGACTGGATTTCAGCCGTGCCGGGCATCGCGCACACCTTCCGCTAAACCGCCATCCCAGGAGTTCCCATGACCGCTTACAAGGCCCCCCTCGACGACCTGCGCTTCACCCTGTTCGATGTGCTGGGCGCCGAGCCGGTACTCACCTCGCTGCAGGGCGGCGAGGCGCACGGCCGCGACCTGCTCGATGCCGTGCTGGAAGAAGCCGGCCGCCTGAGCGAGCAGTTGCTGGCACCGACCAATGCGCCCGCGGACGCCGAGGGCTGCCGGTTCGACAAGGCCACCGGCAAGGTCACCACGCCGGCCTCGTTCAAGGACGCGTTCCGGCAGTTCGCCGAAGGCGGCTGGACCGGGCTGACCAACCCCGAGCAGTACGGCGGTCAGGCCCTGCCCGGCGTGCTCGGCACCGCCACCACCGAGATCTTCCAGTCCGGCAACCTGGCCTGGAGCCTCTACCCGCTGCTGTCCGAAGGCGCCACGCATGCGCTGGAACAGCATGGCGAGGAGTGGCAGCGCGAGCTGTACATGAAGCCGATCGTGGCCGGCCGCTGGACCGGCACCATGTGCCTGACCGAACCGCAGGCCGGCTCCGACCTGGGCCTGCTGAAGACGCGCGCGGTACCGGGCAAGGCCGACGCCAGCGGCCGCCCGACCTGGAAAATCAGCGGCACCAAGATCTTCATCAGCGCCGGCGAGCACGACCTCACCGAGAACATCGTGCACCTGGTGCTGGCGCGCCTGCCCGACGCCCCGGAAGGCAGCCGCGGCATCTCGATGTTCATCGTGCCCAAGTTCAAGGTGAACGCGGACGGCTCGCTGGGCGAGCGCAACAGCGTGGCCGCCGGCGCGATCGAGCACAAGATGGGCATCCACGCCTGCTCCACCTGCGTGATGAACTTCGACGGCGCCGAGGGCTATTTGATCGGCAAGCCGCACAAGGGCCTGATGGCGATGTTCACCATGATGAACGCGGCGCGGCTGTCGGTCGGCGTGCAGGGCCTGGCGCTGGCCGAGCGTGCGCTGCAAAACAGCCTGAACTATGCGCGCGAGCGGTTGCAGTCGCGCTCGCTGTCCGGTCCGAAGTTCCCGAACAAGCCGGCCGACAACCTGCTGGTGCAGCCGGACGTGCGGCGCATGCTGCTGACCCAGCGCGCGTTCGTCGAAGGTTCGCGCGCGCTGGTGCTGTATACCGCGCTGCAGACCGACATCGAGCATCGCGCCAGCGACGAGGCGGCGCGGCAGAAGGCCGGCGAGCTGGTCGCCTTCCTGATCCCGATCGCCAAGGGCATGGTCACCGAGCTGGCGCAGGAGTGCACCAAGGAGGCGCTGCAGATCTACGGCGGCCACGGCTACATCGCCGAGAACGGCATGGAGCAGTTCGTGCGCGACGCCCGCATCATCACCCTGTACGAAGGCACCACCGGCATCCAGGCCGCCGACCTGCTGGGCCGCAAGATCCTCCAGCTGCAGGGCGTAGGCTTCAAGCACTTCCTGGAGGAGATCAGCGCGTTCTGCCAGCAGCATGCCGACACCGCATCGCTGAAGTCCTTCATCGGCCCGCTGGCAGTAGCCGCGCGCAACTGGAGCGAGCTCACCGTGGCACTGGCCCAGCGCATCCGGGGCAACCCGGAGGAACTGGGTGCGGCGGCCACCGACTACCTGTACTACTCCGGCTACGTCACCCTGGCTTACCTGTGGGCGCGCAGCGTGCTGGCGGCCGAGACCGGCAACCAGCCGGCCGCGTTCAGGCAGGCCAAGCGCGACACCGCGGCGTTCTATTTCAGCCGCCTGCTGCCCCGCACGCTGGCCCACCAGGCCGCGATCGAGGCTGGCGTGGGGAGCCTGCCGGCAATCGACTGAGCCGCACGCAACCCCGCACCAAAGAGCCCGGCGATGCCGGGCTCTTTGGTATTCAGGGCAGTCATGGACCAAAGTACGGCCATGTGCGGCACGTCACATGTCCCGGCGGGTCAGCTTTTGCTCAAAAGTGACCACGGCAGCCGGGCAGGCGTTCAACTGGCGCAGCTCTCGCGGTAGGTCTCGCCGCTCACGCGCAGGTACTGCTGGACCATGGCGTCGTGGATCGGCGCGCACTGGATCAGCTCGCGGGCCAGCGCCTCCTGCGCCTCGGCCACGCCGGAGCGGGCAGCCCGTGCCGGGACGGTGGGGACGGCCCGCACGATCCGCGGCGCAGGCACATCGGCCTGTTGGGGTTCGATGTCGAGCAGATGGGAGATGTCATAGGCGATGTCGTTCATGCCCGAAGTAATGCAACAGGCTTGCCAACTTGCCGGCCGCCCGGCATCCGTTGCGGGCCGCGCGTTGTTTTCCGACCGCGGAATCGGCACGCTGGACAGATGGATCGTGGCGGCACCGGGGGCATGATGGACAAGCTCGGCATGATCGGTCGCCTGGCCGTCGTGATCGTGATGACGCCGATCGTGTTCTGTTCCGGCGCTTGGGCCGCGCTGGCGCTGTGGTATCGGCTGCCCGGCGGCTGCGTCGGGCGCACGCTGGGCAGTGCGCTCTGGGTGATCGCGACCGCCGCGCTGTACGCCTGCGCGATCGGCGGACGCAGCTGGCTGCCGCTGGTCGTCCATGCCGCGCTGTACGCGATGGTCCTGCTGTGGTGGGTCGCGATCAGGCCCTCCGGCGCGCGCGACTGGCGCGACGAGGTGGCCCGCATGCTGACCGGCAGCGTGCACGGCGATCGCCTGGTGCTCGACAACGTGCGCCACTTCGCCTGGCGCAGCGACAACGATTACGACATCCGCTGGGAGCGGCACGAGTACGACTTGGCGCAACTGGCCAGCACCGACGCGGTGCTCTCGCACTGGGGCAGCCGGGCGATCGCCCACGCCATGATCTCGTTCGGTTTCGACGACGGCCGCCACCTGGTGTTCTCGGTGGAGGTGCGCAAGAGCCGCGACCAGGAGTATTCCTCGGTGGGCGGCTTCTTCAAGCAATTCGAGACGATCCTGGTCGGCGCCGAGGAGGACGACATCATCCGTGTGCGCACCAACGTGCGCGGCGAGGACGTCTACCTGTATCCGCTGCAGCTCGAACGCGCGACGCTGCGCGCGCTGCTGCTCTCGTACGTGCATGCGGCCAACCGGCTGGCCGCGCGGCCGGCGTTCTACAACACCTTCACCTCCAACTGCACCACCCTTGTCCATCGCATGGCGCGACAGATCGACCCGGGCTTGCCGTGGGACATGCGCCTGTTGCTGACCGGCTACCTGCCCGAATACCTGCAAGGCATCGGCGCCCTCGATCGCCACCTGCCGATCGGAACGCTGCGCCAGCATGCACGCATCAGCGAACGCGCCCGTGCGGCGCCGCCCGGCGCCGACTTCTCGCGCGTGGTGCGCACCGTCATCGCACCCGACTGATCGCGCGAGCCGCTCGCTTCGTGACGTCGACGCGAGCGGCAATGCAACCTGACCTGAACGACGCGACCCGGAATATGCCGCGTTTACGTGTCCTTGCCGCCTCGATGGGTTAGGTTCGGGGAGGACAGCAGTGACGGCACCTTTTCGTTCGCCCTGCAGGCGCTCCGCTGTCATCAGCGCCTGCGTGCACCCCCCGAACAAACCAGGAGACCCGGATGAACACGAGGATCACTCGCGCGGCCGCATTGACGGCGGGATTGCTCACCATCGGCCTGGCCGGCTGCTCGCAATACGTCAAGCAATCCGATTTCAACACGGCCATCCAGCAGCTGCAGCAGAAGCAGACCGACCAGCAGCAGCAGATCGACGCCATCAAGCAGCAGATGCAATCGCAGTTCGCCAAGTACGACAGCCAGATCACCGCCATGCAGGGCCGCGTCAGCATCGACACGGTGGCGCATTTCGCGTTCAACAGCGCCACCCTGGACGAGCAGGACAAGCCCGCCCTGCAGGATTTTGCCTCGACCATCGGCAAGTACCACCCCGGCGTGCTGGTCACGGTGGAAGGCTTCGCCGACCCGGCCGGTTCGCGTGCGTACAACAAGAGGCTCGGCATGCAGCGTGCCGAAGCCGTGCGCGATTTCCTGGTCAGCAGCGGCCTGTCCGCCGACCAGGTACGCGCGGTCAGCTACGGCGAAGACGGCAACCGCCAGGTCGCCAAGGGCGCCACGCACGACCAGGGCCGCGACAACCGCCGCGTCTCGCTCACCGTCGA
>CALCWL010000332.1 GCA_937906285.1 uncultured Rhodanobacter sp.
GCCACTGCCGGTTGATGCGGATGCTGTGCTGGCCAGCGCGATCGTGCTTGAGGGCTTCGAGCTGATTGCCCGGCGGTGAGCGCAGAAACTCCAGCGTTTGCGCGGCTTCGAGTTGCGACAGCTTGCGGATGGCGGCGTCCTTGATGGCACGGAACCGACGAGGGTCACCGCCCTCGAACAGCGCCTGCGTATCCTTGCGAGCTCCTGATCACGCGCCGACGGTATTACGTTTGGCGTAATACGTCAAACGTTACCGTGTGCCCGTTGGGCAACGCATCACTTTCGCCGAAAAGGTGTTGCGGGCTGACCCGAATCCCTCAAATGCGAACGGCGCCGTATCGCTACGGCGCCGTTGCAGTTTCAGATTCCGGCCTTCGCCGGAATGACGAACGTTAGAGCGCCTCGAAGATCCCCGCCGCGCCCATGCCGGTGCCGATGCACATGGTCACCATGCCGTACTTCTGCTTGCGGCGGCGCAGGCCGTGCACGAGGGTGGCAATGCTTCGTTGAGTTCGATCCAGTCGAGCTGGTCCTGGCTGATGCCGGTCTGCGCCAGCGCCTTTGGAATCGCTTCCTTCGGGCCGATGCCCATGACTTCGGGCGGCACGCCGGCGACGGAGAAGCCGACGAAGCGGGCCAGCGGTTGCAGGTTGTATTGCTTGATGGCTTTTTCGCTGGCGAGCATGACGGCGCCGGCGCCGTCGGACATCTGGCTGGAGTTGCCGGCGGTGACGGTGCCGCCGAACTGGCCGTTGCGGAACACGGTTTTCAACTTGGCCAGCACTTCGGGCGTGGTGCCGGCGCGCGGGCCTTCGTCCTGGTCGATGACGCGGTTGTCGGTGGTGATGCCGCGGCTGGCGAGATCCGGGTAATGGTCATCGAGCTGGAACGGGGTGATCTCGTCCTTGAACTCGCCGGCGGCCTGGGCGGCTAGGGCGCGGCGGTGGCTTTCGACCGAGAACGCGTCCTGCTGCTCGCGGCTGACTTTCCACTGCTTGGCGACGTTTTCGGCGGTGATGCCCATGCCGTAGGCGATGCCGATGTGCTCGTTGCTGAAGATC
>CALCWL010000333.1 GCA_937906285.1 uncultured Rhodanobacter sp.
CGCGACAAGAATGAGGCCATGCGCATCCTGCTAGCCGAAGACGACCGGGCACTGGGGCAGGCGCTGGCCGACGGCCTGCGCCAGCTCGGCCATGCGGTGGACTGGATCACCGACGGCAACCAGGCCGCCGCGGCGCTGGCCGACACGAGCTACGCTGCGGCGATACTGGACTGGAACCTGCCGCGCAGCAGCGGTCCGGCGATCATCGCCGGCATGCGCCGGCGCCAGGACGCCACCCCGGTGTTGCTGCTGACCGCCCGCGACGAACTGGCCGACCGCGTCGCCGGGCTGGATGCCGGCGCCGACGATTACGTGGTCAAGCCGGTGCATCTGGACGAACTCGCCGCGCGCCTGCGCGCCTTGCTGCGGCGGGCCGACGGCCAGGTCGAGCCGGCCATCCGCGTGGGCGCGCTGGAAGTCACCCCGGCCGCGCGCAGCGCCACGCTCGCCGACGCGCCGCTGGAGCTGACTGCACGCGAGTACGCCTTGCTGGAAATGCTGGTGCGCCACCCCGGGCGCGCGTACTCCCGCGAGCAACTGGAGGAGGCGCTGTACGGCTGGGACCGCGAAGTGGCCAGCAACGCCGTGGAAGTGCACATCCATCATCTGCGCCACAAACTGGGGCCGGGCTGGATTCGCACCCTGCGCGGCATCGGCTACGCCATCAATCCGCCCGGCGGGATCGCCGCGTGATCCGTCCCTCGCTCAACCGGCGGCTGGTGCTGCGGCTGCTGGCCGGCATCGTGCTGGTGTGGTGCGTTGCCGCCGGCTGGCTGGGCTGGCGCAGCCTGCACGAGGTCGACGAGATCTTCGATCAGACGCTGGTGCGCACCGCCGCCAGCGTGTTCGCGGTGATGCCGGACGACATCGCCCGCGGCGGCGCGGTGCGCCTGCCGGACAAACCGCTGCTCGACTCGGACGACACCGCCCAGCGCCCGGCCATCGTGCTGCGCGATGCACACGGCGCGCTGCTGGTGGAAAGCGCCGAGCTGCCGTGGCTGCGTTTCGATCCGGGCGACGCGCATTTCCATTCGGTCGCCCACGACGGGCGACGCTGGCGGGTGTTCCAGCGCTGGGATGCGCAGCATCGCTACTGGATCCAGGTCGGCGCGCCGCTGGACGAGCGCGACGAACTGTTGCGCAAGCTGCTGGCGCCGGCGCTGCTGGCCTTGCTCGCGCTGCTGGTGCTGGTGCCGCCCATCGTGTTCGCCGGTTTGCGCAGCGGACTGAAACCGCTGCGTCAGCTGGCGCGCGGCCTCTCCGCCAGCACCGATCCGGCCGCCGCCTTGCTCACCGATGCGCGGGTGCCGGTCGAGCTGGCGCCTTTCACCGAGGCGATCGACAAGCTGGTCGATCGCCTGCGGCTAAGCCTGGAACACGAGCGCCGCTTCACCGCCGATGCCGCGCACGAACTGCGCCACCCGCTGGCAGCGCTGCGGCTGGAACTGGACCTGGTCGGGCGCGGCGACGATGTGCCGGCGCGCACGCAGCACCTGCAGCGCGCGCAGGAGGCGCTGGATCGCATGCAGCGGCTGGTGGCCCAGTTGCTGCTGCTGGCGCGGGTCGAGAAACTGGCCGAGCTGGATGACGCCGGCCCGCTGCGCCTGGTGAGCGTCGCCGAAGCGGCCTTGCGCGACGCCAGCGAGCGCGCGGCGGCGCGTTCCATCGAGCTGTCACTGGACAACGACGGCAACGACTTCGTGCTGGGCAGCCGCAGCCTGCTCGACATCCTGGTGCAGAACCTGCTCGACAACGCGCTGCGCCACGCGCCCGAGCACGGCCAGGTGAACGTGCGCGTCGGCGGCCGCGACGAACAGGTGACGCTGGAGGTGAACGACGACGGCAGCGGCTTCGCGGACGCCGCCGTGGCACGGCTGGGGGAGCGCTTCCACCGCCCCGAAGGTAGCGTCGGCGAAGGCAGCGGACTGGGCCTGTCGATCGCCCAGGCGATCGCCCGCCTGCATCACGGCGAGCTGGCCTTCGGCCGCTCCGCGCTGGGTGGCGCGCAAGTCAGTTTCAGTCTGCCGCGCGTGGCGACCGACGCGGCGCATGCACCCGGCTACGTTTGATCAATCGGCCGTCTCATGCTGGAGAGCTTCAATGACCGAACCCGCTGGCAAGCTGAGCTTCCACGCCATGGCGCATCGCACCGATGCCCACGGCAGCGTCGCCCGCTGCAAGAGCGCCGAACTGTCGCTGGACACGGATCTGTCCGGTCGCCCCGATGCGTTCAACCCCGCCGAACTACTGCTGGCCGCCTTGTCGGCCTGCATGCTCAAGAGCATCGAGCGGGTCACGCCGATGCTGAAGTTCCAGTTGCTCGGCGTCGAGGTGCGCGTGCACGGCGTGCGCCAGGACGTGCCGCCACGGCTGGAATCGATCGACTACGAGATCCTGGTGGACAGCGACGAGAGCGAGCGGCGGCTGACCCTGCTGCACGACAACGTGCGCAAGTTCGGCACGGTGTTCAACACGGTCGCGCCCGGCACCCGCCTTTCCGGTGTGCTGCGGCGGGCGGGTTGACCAAGGACCGATCTTCGACGTGCGGTCCGAAGGCGCCTTCGCGGCACCGTCGCCACCGTGCCGGCTGGCAACCCTCCTCCGCGACGCGCCTTCATTTCCCCCAGGTGGCGAACATCACCACGGCCGCCGTGGCCATGGCTGCGGTAGCCAGCCAGCCGAAAATCCTGAGCGGCCACGGCATGGTGAACTTGCCCATGACCTTGCGCCGCGAGCCCATCAGCATCATCACGACCATCAAGGGCACGGCGGTCACGCCGTTGATCACCGCGCTCCAGTACAAGGCCTTGATCGGGTCCAGCGGCGTGAGGTTCAGCGCGACCCCGGCCAGGCTGGCGACGATCAGCACGCCGTAGAAGAACCTGGCGTTCTGCGGCTTGTATTCCAGCCCGCTGCGCTGGCCAAAGGCGCCTGCGGCGGCATAGGCGGTGGCGCCGGCCAGCACCGGCACGGCGAGCAGCCCGGTGCCGATGATTCCGGCGGCGAACAGGGCGAATGCCATGTCGCCGGCCAGCGGCCGCAGTGCCGCGGCCGCTTCGGCCGAGGTCTGGATGTCGACCTTGCCGTGCGCGTGCAGCACGACAGCGGTGGTGAGAATGATGAAGAAGGAGATCAGGTTGGAGAAGATCATGCCGACCGTGGTGTCGATGCCGATGCGACGCAAGGCGCTGGGAGCCTGCTTCGGCGCGCGGCGCAATGGCTTGCGGCGCTTGCTCGACTCCATTTCCTCGACCTCTTGTGCTGCCTGCCAGCAGAACAGATAGGGGCTGATGGTGGTGCCGAGCAGCGCCACCAGGCCGACGGCATACGAGGCGTTCCAGGTGATGGGCGGCAGCACCAGGCTCTTGAGCACGGCCAGCCACGGCACGTCGATCACCAGCACGGTGGCCACGTAGGCGAACAGGCTGAGGGTGAGCAGCTTGAGGATCGGGGCATAGCGGGTGAACGGGATGAACACCTGCAGCACCAGCGACAGCAGGGCGAAACCCGCGGCATAGATCAGCGCCGGCCCGCCGATGAGCAGTGTCAGCGCCGCGCCCATGGCGCCGATGTCGGCCGCCAGGTTGATCACGTTGGCGACCACGAGCGAAGCGGTCAGCACGTAGACCAGCGGGTGCGGGTAGTGCCTGCGCATGCCGTCCATCAGGCCGTGACCGGTGACGCGGCCGATACCGGCGCTGACCGCCTGGATCGCGATCATCAGCGGCATGGTCAGCACGATGCACCACAGCATGCCGTAGCCGAACGCGGCGCCCACCTGCGAGTAGGTGGCAATCCCGCTGGGGTCGTCGTCCGCCGCGCCGGTGACCAGGCCTGCACCCAGACTGGCCCACAGCGGCTTTTCGACGCCGCCATCTTCGGTATTCCTGCGCTCGACCATGGGTGCTTCCGGTGGAGTGGTGGCGGCCGGCTCGCAACGTTGGAGGCATGCCTGCCGGGTTGTCGCGGGTCACGGCGCCGGAGACGCGCGCAGCGTGATCCGCGTCGTGCGGCGCAGCAATTCCAGCCAGATGATGGCGGCTACCAGCATGCCGGTGCTGCCGAGCAGCATCGGCGCGTTCGGTATCGCCAGCCCCATCACGCCGCGGAAGAACGGCACGCCGATCACGAGCGCCAGCATCAGCGCCACACCGCCGAACATGCGCGCCAGCCAGGGATTCTTCGCCGCCGTGCGGGCCAGTGCCGGTCGGGAGGCGTCGCGATTGGCCAGGGTCAGCAGGAACAGGCCCAGCACCAGCGCGATGAACACGGCGCCGCGGCCTTGCGCCGCATCGAGGCCCTGGCCGACCAGCGCGCCGTAGCCGAGCAGCAGGATGGCGGCGAAGCCGAGCCCCTGCAGTATCGCGTGGCGCAGGTTGGCGGCGGCGAACGGGGAATCCGTCGTGGCGCGCGGCGGCCGCTGCATGATGTCGGCGTCGGCCGGCTCGGCCTCGAACACGATCGAGCAGGCCGGGTCGATCAGCAGCTCCAGCAGCACGATGTGCACCGGCATCAGCA
>CALCWL010000334.1 GCA_937906285.1 uncultured Rhodanobacter sp.
GAAGACCGGCAAGGAGCAGAAGATCGAGATCAAGGCCGGCTCGGGCCTGTCCGACGAGGAAATCCAGCGCATGGTCGCCGATGCCGAGGCGAACAAGGAAGAGGACAAGAAGTTCCACGAGCTGGTCGCCACCCGCAACAAGGCCGACCAGTTGGTGCATGCCACCCGCAGCGCGTTGAAGGAGCACGGCGGCAAGGTGCCCGCCGATCAGCTGTCCACGATCGAAGGTGCGCTGTCGGATCTGGAGAAGGCCAAGGACGGGGACGACAAGGCCGCCATCGAGTCGAAGGTGGAGAAGCTGGAGCAGGTGGCGCAGGCGCTCTACGCCGCGGCGCAAGGCGGCTCGGCCGATGCCGGCGCGCAGTCCGCGCCAGGTGGATCGGCGCAGCCGGACGACGTGGTCGACGCCGAATTCACCGAAGTGAAAGACGACAAGAAGTAAGCGGCATTGCCATCGGCAGGGCGTGACGGCCGGCCCGCGCCAGGGATTTCCTGGCGTGGGCGGTCTTGCGGATGGCGTCATGGGGCGGACGAGCATGTGGATGCAGAATGAGCAAGCGTGATTACTACGAAGTGCTGGGTGTGGAACGCACCGTCACCGAAGTCGAACTGAAGAAATCCTTCCGTCGGCTGGCCATGAAATATCATCCGGACCGTTGCCCCGACGACCCGACGGCGCAGGACAAATTCAAGGAGGCCAAGGAGGCCTACGAGGTGCTCTCCGACGGGCACAAGCGCGCCTTGTACGACCAGCACGGGCATGCGGCATTCGAAGGCGGCTTGGGTGGTCGTGGCGGTGCCGGTTTCGGGGACGTGGGCGACATCTTCGGTGACATCTTCGGCGACATTTTCGGCAGGAATGGCGGCGGCCGCGGCCGCCCGCGGCGCGGGTCGGACCTGCGCTACATCATGGATCTCGATCTCGAGGAGGCCGTGTTCGGCGTCAGCAAGCAGATCGAAATTCCGACCCAGGTCAATTGCCATCACTGCAACGGCAGCGGCTCGGCCGACGGCAAGGTGGCCAAGTGCGCGACCTGCCATGGCCACGGCCAGGTACGCATGCAGAACGGCATCTTCTCGATCCAGCAGGCCTGCCCGCATTGCGGCGGTACCGGGCAGGCGATCGAGAATCCCTGCCGCAAGTGTCACGGCGAGGGACGCATCGAGGAGACCCGCACGCTGTCGGTCCAGATCCCCGAAGGCGTCGACAACGGTGACCGCATCCGGCTGAGCGGGCAGGGCGAGGCCGGCCCGGCCGGTGCGCCGGCCGGCGACCTCTACGTGGAAGTGCGCGTGCGCGAACATGCAATTTTCCAGCGCGACGGCAGCGACCTGTATTGCGAGTTGCCGATCCGCTTCTCGCAGGCCGCGCTGGGCGCCCAGTTGCCGGTGCCGACGCTGGAAGGCGAAGTCCCGATCAACATTCCGCCGGAGACCCAGACCGGCGCGCAATTCCGTCTGCGCGGCCGCGGCGTCAAGTCCGTGCGCAGCAGCCGGCACGGCGACCTGATCTGCCGGGTCGTGGTGGAAACGCCGGTGCGCCTGACGCGCCAGCAGCGCGAGTTGCTGGAATCGCTGGAGGCCACCTTCAGCGGCAGCGACGCCGACAAGCACACGCCGCGCGCCAAGGGCTGGGTCGACGGCGTGAAGAAGTTCTGGTCCAAGGTGACCGCCTGAGACCAGCGGCTTTTGCGGGCTTTCGGTCGGCATCGGTTTCGAGCCGGCCGCGCGGTTAGCATGTAGCTTCGATCCCGAGGAATGCGCCTCCGATGACACGCCCCCTGCGACTTGCCGTGAATGGTGCCTCCGGCCGCATGGGCCGTGCCTTGCTCGGCCTGCTGGAAGTCGATGACAAGGCCGAACTGCTGCACGCGGTGGTGGCGCCGGGCTCGATCCACGACGGCCAGCGCGTGCTTGGCGCGGGAGCCCTGCGCTACGCGCACGACTGGAAGCAGGCGCCGCCGCTCGACGTCATCGTCGATTTCAGCAGCCCCGCCGCGCTGGAACCGGCACTCGACCATTGCCTGGCACACGGCATTGCCCTGGTCAGCGGCACCACCGGCATCGACAGCGCCAGCGCAGCGCGGCTGACCGAAGCCTCGCGGCAGATCGCGGTCCTGCGTGCCGCCAATTTCAGTCTGGGCGTGGCGGTGTTGACGCGGCTGTTGCGCGAAGCGGCTTCGGCGCTGTCGGCCTGGGACCTGGAGATCGTCGAGGCGCACCACGGCCGCAAGCGCGATGCACCTTCTGGCACGGCGCTGGCGCTTGGCGAGGCGGCGGCAGCGGCACGCCACACCACACTGGATGCCGTGGCGGCGTTCGAGCGTGCCGGCGAGCGTGCCGAAGGCAGCATCGGCTTCGCCGTGATCCGCGGCGGCGACATCGTGGGCGAACACCAGGCCATGCTGATCGGGCCCGGCGAACGGCTGGAACTGGTCCATCGCGCCACCGACCGCTCGATCTTCGCGCGTGGTGCACTGCACGCGGCGCATTGGCTCGCGGGCCAGCCGGCCGGTCAGTGGCAGTTGGACGACGTGGTCGCCACGCTGCGCTGAAAAGTCTCGGCCGGTAGTGTCGAGCCTGGCCTTGGCTCAATCGCGATGCGCGGCGTTGCGGCCCCGGCTGGCGCCGAACTTCCGGTCCAGGCCGCCGAAAAGCTGCTTGAACGCCCGCGAGAAATTGCCGCGGCGGGTCTTGCGCAGCTTCTCCTCCTCGCTGGTGAGCCAGGCGACCTGGATGACGCGGCGTTCGCCCTCGTACGGCAGATGGCCGTGGAAGGAGTTGTCGCAGCGCTTGAACACCGCAAACTCGCCGTACAACGGGATCAGTTCGGGCATCACCATCGCGTCGATGTCGTCCATGTTGTGCAGGAATCGCAGGCAACCGGCGCTGGTGTCCGGCCATTGGCCGTTGAGGTAGAGCAGGGCGGTGGCGACCTTCGACCTGCTGTCGGTGTGGATCGTGCCGTGGCGCTTGTTGAGCATGCGGCACAAAGTGACCAGGGTGGGGTAGCGGTCCAGCTCCTCGATACCCAGGCGCTTGCCGATGGCGCGAGCGAATTCCGGCGAGGTCAGCGCCTTGACCAGCTCGTTCACGCTGGCGCCGCAATCGGCCGGTTCGTAGGGAAAGAATCCCGCGCTGGCATAGCGCGGGAAATCGCGGTCGAGATCCGCGCGCATCTCGTCGGGCAGTTGTCCGTGGGCGACCATGAACGGGAAAGGTTGATGCTGGATCGTGGTATCCGGGCGATCGAGACGCGCAGGGTCCAGCAGTACGACGGCACCCATCGGTGTTCCACTCCATTGAAATGACGCCCAAGTGTAACGTTCACGGCCCTTCCGCGACGTGCCGGGCATCGGCCGGTTCATGGTGTCGCAAGGTGGACAGGAAGGCGGCTGCGGCCTATCATTGCGACCCGCCCGGAAAGCTTCCCCTCCAAACTCCACAAGCCAGCAATACGGCGGCTTGCGGACTTTGCTGCATCAAAAAGGCGGTCCCTGTCATGCCTCATCCTGCCCTGCTGGCCCTCGAAGACGGCAGCATTTTTCATGGCCATGCCATCGGTGCCGTTGGCGAAACGGTCGGCGAAGTGGTCTTCAACACCGCCATGACCGGCTACCAGGAGATCCTCACCGATCCCTCCTATGCGCGCCAGATCGTCACGCTGACCTATCCGCACGTCGGCAACACCGGCGTCAACGAGGAGGATGTGGAGTCCAGCCTCGTGCATGCCGCCGGCCTGATCGTGCGCGACGTGCCGCGGCGTGCCAGCAACTGGCGCTCCACGCGCAGCCTGCCCGACTACCTCACCGACCACGGCACGGTGGCCATCGCCGGGATCGACACCCGCCGGCTGACCCGCATCCTGCGCGAGAAGGGCGCGCTGGCCGGCTGCATCGTTGCGGGCGCGCAGGTCGACGTGGGCGACGCCCTGGCCAGGGCCCGCGGCTTCGCCGGTCTCGCCGGGATGGATCTGGCCAAGGTCGTGGGCACCGGCAAGCCCTACAGCTGGAACCAGGGCCGCTATGACCTCGATCGCACGGCTTTCAATCAGCCGGCGATGCGGTTCAAGGTGGTGGCCTACGATTTCGGCACCAAGCTCAACATCCTGCGCCTGCTGGCGGAGCAGGGTTGCGACATCACCGTGGTGCCGCCGCAGACTCCCGCCGCGGAGGTGCTGGCCATGCAGCCCGATGGCGTGTTCCTTTCCAACGGCCCGGGCGATCCGGCTGCGTGCGAGTACGCGATCGTGGCGACGCGCGTCTTCCTCGACGCGAAGATCCCGCTGTTCGGCATCTGCCTCGGCCATCAGTTGATGGGGCTGGCGCTGGGCGGACGCACGCTGAAGATGAAGTACGGCCATCACGGCGCGAACCATCCGGTCAAGGATCTGGACGACGGTCGCGTGCTGATCACCTCGCAGAACCACGGATTCGCGGTCGATCCGGCCAGCCTGCCAGCGAATGTGCGGCTGACCCACCGCTCGCTGTTCGACGGTTCGCTGCAGGGTTTCGCGCT
>CALCWL010000335.1 GCA_937906285.1 uncultured Rhodanobacter sp.
TCGGCCCCAGCACCAGCGCCTGGCCCCAGACGCACATCGCGCATTGCGGGTCCAGCCGCGCCGCTTCGGCAAAGGAGCGCCCGGCCGCCTCGTGGTTGAAGCCGTAGGCCATGCGCAGGCCCTGGTCGAAATAGCGTTGCGCGGCAGGCATGCGCGTGGCGACGTCGCGGTGCAGGTCGCCGAAGGTGTCGAACAGCGGCGGGGCGGCGGCGTTGCCGGCGGATGTCGCGCCGGCCGTCTCCCGAGCCGTGTTGCAAGCGGTCAGCAATACAGCGAGCAGCGGCAGCAGCAGGAATTGACGGATCATCATGGTTCTCCCGTGGTCGGTTCGGAGCAGGGAAAAGCGGCAGCCAGCGTAGCCGGGTTTTGTGCAAACGGGTATCCGGCGTTTCGCCTTGCGCGCGGGGAATGTCTGCGCGTTCATACCTTCCATGTCCGTATTGTCCCTGGCATGTTTTGGCCGTCCAGACGGCTCTTGCGGACGCGTGGAGGAAGGCTCACCATGCGCGACGCGCGCAGGTGTCCAGCCGCATTCATCCGCACCGGAAAGCGGGGCTGGAGAGGCGGGCGCAAGTTCCGGGGCAGGCACGAACGCCGCCGGTGCCGGTTGGGGGCGAGCCAGCGGTGCCCCGTGTCATGCGGGCTCGGCGGGCTTTCGGCACCGTGGCGGACAAGTTGGCCGGTTCCGGTCGATCCGCGTTGGGGTAGAACCATCCGGGGGCGTCGTGAACACGCATTACGCACAAGCGCTGGAGCCGTCCAGCCGTTCGCAGGTCATGGCGGCGGTGGACCGCTGGATCTGGGTTTTCATGGCGGTGCTGTTCATCGCCCTCACGCTGACCGGATTCGTGCCGGACTCGCTGCAGAACCTCGCCATGATCCGGGCCGGGGCACGGCCGCCGTTCCCGCCGGCGCTGCATGTGCATGCGGTGCTGATGGGCTCGTTCCTGCTGCTGCTGGTCCAGTCCTGGCTGATGGCGACCGGCCGGCGCGAGCGGCACATGTGGCTGGGGCGCACCGCTTTCGTGTTGGTTCCGGCCATCATCGTCACCGGTTTCGTCCTGGTCCCGACGATTTACCGGCAGGTCTGGAACGGGGCGCAGGCCGCGCCGTCGCCGGTGCGCGAACAACTTCAGCAGACGCTCCTGTTCCTCGACAATATCGCCTTGCTGCAGCTGAAAGCCGGCGTGCTCTTCACCGTCTTGATCTGGCTGGCCCTGCGCGCGCGACGCACCGACTCCGGCTTTCACAAGCGGATGATGTTCCTGGCGACGGCGTGGCCGCTGCAGGCGGCGATCGACCGGATCACCTGGTTGCCCTCCCTCTATCCCGGCCCCCTCTCGACCGACCTTTACACCGTGCTCGCGGTGTCGCCGCTGCTTCTGTGGGATGCGATTCGCCAACGATCGGTACCGAGGGTCTACGTGGTCTGGCTGGGCGTGTCGCTGCCCGTGGTCGTCGCCGTCCAGCTGTTGTGGGATGCGCCGGCCTGGCACGCCTTCGTGCCGCAGGTGCTGGGGCCGTGATCGGGCAAACCCGCGGGCCTCGGCATCTCGCGTGATGGCGTCGGGAGCGCAGGTCGGCGCGGGCAAGGGCAAGCCCGGATGGGCGACCCGTCAGATTCATTCGTCGCGCTTCTGAATCGGCCGGAGGCATGCATGTCGCGAGTGTTGCTGTGCGGTGCCACCGGCCTGGTCGGGCGCGAGGTGTTGCGCCTGGCTCTCGATGATGCCGCGGTCACCCGGGTGGTGGCGCCGACCAGGCGGCCGCTGGCACCGCATCCGAAACTGGAGAATCCGGTGGTCGACTTCGAACGACTGCCCGCCGGTGCGGCATGGTGGCACGCCGATGCGGCGATCTGCACGCTGGGCACCACGCTGCGCGATGCCGGCTCGCCGACGGCGTTCCGGCGGGTGGATTTCGATTACGTGCTGGCATTTGCGCGACTGGCGCGAGCCGGCGGCGCGCAGGCGTTCGCGCTGACCTCGTCGTTGGGCGCCGACGCGGCGTCGCGTTATCTCTACCTGCGCACCAAGGGCGAGGTGGAGCAGGCGGTGCAGGCGCTGGGATATCCCTCGCTGACCGTGCTGCGACCCTCGCTGATCGGCGGCGAGCGCGAGCGGCGGCGGCTGCGCGAGCAGCTCGGCATGCGTCTGTTGCAGGTGCTGGCGCCGATCGTGCCGCGACGCTGGCGTATCGTCCCGGCGCCGCGGATCGCGCAGGCATTGCTGCAGTCGGCGCTGGCGATGACGCCCGGCTGCGCGGTGATTTCCTCCGAGCAGTTGCAGTCGTCGGCATGAAGCGGCGGGCGCCGGCCTACAGCGGATGCTGGCGATAGAACAGTTCGAGTTGCCGGTAGACCTCCGGCAAGTGCTCGCGCAGATTGGCCGGCGTCTCGAAAAACTGCTCGCTGCACACGGCGAAGAACTCGGCCGGATTTTCCAGCGCGTAGGGGTCGATCGGCAGCTCGTCGCCGCTGTTGCGTGCCTGCTTCAGGCGATGCCATGCGTCGGAGAACACCTGCGACCACCGCCTGGCATTCATGCGCCGGTGCAGCGGCGGGAAGCCGTTCGCCTCGCCGTTGAGCATGTCGAGCTTGTGCGCCATCTCGTGGATGACCACGTTGTGGCCGGGCCTGCTTCCGCTTTCCAGCACGTCCGCCCACGACAGGATCACCGGCCCACGGCCCCAGGCCTCGCCGGCCAGCACGCTGTGGCCCTGATGGACCACGCCGGCGGCGTCCACCTGCTGGCGCTGCGGCATGAACGCATCCGGGTAGACGATGATGCTGTGCCAGCCGTCGTACCAGTCCATGCCCAGTTTCAGGATCGGCACGCAGGCGTGCGCCGCCAGCAGCACGCGCTCGACGTCGCCCAGCGGCAAACCTTCCACCGGTTCCAGCGACTTGCGTTCGAGAAACAGCGTGGCCAGCACGCGCAGCGCGGCCTGGTCCGAGGCGCCCAGCCGACGCGCGGCGGTGCAGCGTTGCAGCGCCTCGCGCCAGAGCGCCTCGGCGATCGGGCGCCGCATCACGGTGCGCCGTGCACGCCAGTTTCTGAAAGTGTCGAACATGGCCACATGCCGGAAGTCGCGGATTCCAGAGCATCTGGGCCGAAAGGCACTTTCTCAAGCGGGAGTTGGCGTCGAAGCCAATGGTGCCTGACGGGTTCGTTCCTGCGGCCTGCCTGTTACTGCAGCGCCGTGGTTATCCCGAACGTCTCCACGCGCCCGACTTTCTGCATGGCCGTCTGCACATCGACTCGCGCGGTGATGGTGTTCCAGCGATCGTGGGTCAGTCTCTCCAGCGGCGTTTCGGTGATCTCGGCGTAGTGCTGCATGGCGACCAGCGCGTCGTTGCGCCAGGCGGGTTTTTCCAGGCGCTCGATCAGCAGGGCGGCGGCGGCGTCAAGATCGCCATCGAGCAGCAGGGCGTCTTGCCAGGTGGCGATCGCGTCGGCGCGATGCGTGCGCAGATATGCCATGGCATGGTCGGTGGCGGCCTTGTCTTTGGCGACGATGGCGATTTTCAGCCTGACGCTTTCCAGTTGCATGCGACCGTAGGGGCTCATCTGGCCGAGTTCGACGATCACCCCGGCTGCCTTGTCGGGGCGTTGCAGCTCGGCCTGCAGGTTGGCCAGGTTGATCAGCTGGCTGACATTCATCGCGCCATGTTCCGGTCGGCGGGCAGCCAGCACTTCCACGCGCACGGCCTCATCGAAGCGGCCCAAGCGCGTGAGTGCGCGGGAGCGGTTGTCGAGTATCCAGTTGTAGCGGTCGCTGAAATCCGTGTACGTCGTGCTGCCGTCGCCCTGCGCGGAGTGTTCGATGGCGGCGTCGCTGATCGAGAGCACGCGCGCATACTGGCGAGTGAGCAGGAGCAGTCCCTGCAAATCGGTGACCGGCTTGAGCTGGTCCGGGTGTGCCCGCATGCGCGCCTGCGCGGCGGCAATTTCGCTGGCGATCAGGCGATCGACGTCGAAAGCCTGGCGGTGGCCGGCCGTGATGGCGTCGAAACGCTTGTCCACCCGCATGCTCAGCGCGGTCTGCGCCGAATCGATTCGCAGCGCCACTGCGGTGGCGCGTGCGATGTCGTGGTGCTCCACGTGCAGCAATGCCAGATCGCGCCACAGCCCGCTGGGTTCGACGTCTTCATTGCGCCAACCGGCCTCGAACAGCGCATCGAGCATGTCGCGATCCGCGCCGGTGTGCTGCGCCCGGGTCAGCTCGCGATGCAGTTGCATGATCGCGGGGGCATAGACATCGGCCAGTCTGGCGGGCCAGCGCTGGGCCATCACGATCACGCTCTGGGCTGCATCCGGGTAGTTCTTGATGTCGAAGGCGCTGGACAAGCGGATCATCCACGCCCTGTCGTCGGCCTCGTCGAAGCTGGTTGCGCGTTCGGCCAGCTCATGCGCCTTGTCGCCTTGCCCGTCCTGGTAGGCGATCATGCACGCAACCAGCAACGCCCGATAACGCAGGTTCGCCGGCAACTGGGCGAAGCCGCTGCTGTGGAACGCC
>CALCWL010000336.1 GCA_937906285.1 uncultured Rhodanobacter sp.
GCCGAGGTAGGCGCCGGTGTTGACGTCGATCGTGGTCATCGCCTCGGTCTGGTCGACGATCAGGTAGCCGCCGGACTTCAGCGGCACGTCCTTCTTCAGCGCGCGCTGCATTTCGTCCTCGACGCCGTACAGGTCGAAGATCGGGCGCTCGCCGTCGTAATGTTCGACGCGGTCGTCCAGGTGCGGCATGAATTTGTGCACGAACCGGGCAACCTTCTCGAACGTCTCGCGCGAATCGACCCGCACCTTCTCGATGTCGTCGTTGAGCATGTCGCGCAGGCTGCGCAACGGCAGCGACAACTCTTCGTAGACCCGCTCGCCCACGCGCGCCCTCGCGATGTTTTCCTGCACCACGCGCCACACCTTGCCCAGGTAGGTCACGTCGAATGCCAGCGACTCCGCGCCCTGGCCCTCGGCATTGGTACGCACGATGTAGCCGAGGCGGTTGCCTTCGGCGGCATCGGCGCCGATCAGCGTGCCGAGAACCTCGCGCAGACGCTGGCGCTCGCCCTCGTCCTCGATGCGGGCCGAAATGCCCAAGGTGCGCGCATGCGGCAGCAGCACCAGGTAGCGCGAGGGAATCGACAGGTGCGCCGACAGCCGCGCCCCCTTGGTGCTGATCGGGTCCTTCACCACCTGCACCACGATCTCCTGGCCCTCGTGCACCAGCTCGCTGATCGAGGGCACGTGGCCATTGCCGTTGCCGCCGGATTCCTCATCCTCGACCGTCGACAGCGCCGGACGCACGATGTCCGAGGCATGCAGGAAGGCGGCCCGCTCCAGCCCGATCTCGACAAACGCCGCCTGCATGCCCGGCATGACCCGCTGCACGCGGCCCTTGTAGATGTTGCCGACGTAGCCGCGCCGCGAGGCCCGTTCGACGTGCACCTCCTGCAACATGCCGTTCTCGACCACGCCGACCCGGGTTTCACGCGGCGTCACGTTGATCAGGATTTCTTCACTCACCGCACACCCCCAAGGCACAAGCCATCTTTATAGCCGTTGCCGATGCAGGCTGTCGATGAACGGCGCGGGGAAATCGACCCGGCCGCACCAATACTGCAAAATGGGCCCGTTTTCGTCTCGCTCCCGGCGCGAGACGTGCCCGCTATCTGGAGCCAGCCACGCATGTCCACCCCGATTCTGCTGGCCTGGAGCGGCGGCAAGGATTGCCTGCTGGCGCTGCAGCGGCTGCTGGCCGACCCGGCCTGGCAGGTGGTCGGCCTGCTGACCACGCTCAACCGCAACTATCAGCGCGTGGCGATGCACGGCGTCCATCGCGACGTGCTGCTGGCGCAGACCGCCGCGCTCCGGCTGCCGCTGGTCGAGGTACTGCTGGACTGGCCCGGCAGCAATGAAGCCTACGAGGAAGCCCACGCCCGCGCGCTGGTCGAGGCGCGCATGCGCTGGCCCGGCATCCGTCATTGCGCGTTCGGCGACCTGTATCTGGAGGACGTGCGCGACTACCGCGTGCGCCAGCTCGGCCGCGAGAACTGGCGCGCGGTGTTCCCGTTGTGGGGCGAAGACACGGCGACGCTGTCGCGTCGCTTCGTCGGCGAGGGCCACCGCGCCGTGCTGTGCTGCGTGGACACCCAGCAACTGGACGGCGATTTCTGCGGTCGTGATTACGACGCGGGCCTGCTCGACGCCATGCCGGCCGGGGTGGATCCCTGTGGCGAACGCGGCGAGTTCCACACGCTGAGCTACGCCGGACCGCTGTTCCGCCACCCTCTGCGGCTGCGACGGGGCGAATCGGTGCTGCGCGACGGACGCTTCCAGTACACCGATTTCCTGCTCGACGAGCATGCCGGCCCGGCCTGACGCCATCCTGCCCGACCTGCTGGCACCCGGCTTGCGCCTGGTGTTCTGCGGCACAGCCGCCGGCGCACGCTCGGCCGCGGAAGGCGCTTATTACGCGCATCCCGGCAATCTGTTCTGGCGCGCATTGTTCGATGCCGGCCTCACCCCGCACGTGTTTGCACCGGCCGAGTTTCGGCAGTTGCTGCCGCTCGGCATCGGCCTCACCGACCTGGCCAAGCGCCATAGCGGCAATGACGCCGAGCTGCCCCGCGACGCCCTGGACGCGGACACACTGCGCCGCAAGGTCCAGCGTTGCCGACCGTGCCTGCTCGCCTTCACCAGCAAGAACGCCGCCCGCGCGGCGCTGGGTCGTGCGGTCGATTACGGCGTGCAGGAGGAAACCTTCGGCGCCACGCGTTTGTTCGTGCTGCCCTCGCCGTCCGGCCAGGCGCGCGGACACTGGAGCCTGCAGCCGTGGCTGGCACTGGGTGCGTTGTACCGGGCCGAGCACGCGCGCTGACGCGCCGCAGCTTCAGTTTGCCGTCGTGGCCGACGGTGCCGCTTCGGTCGCCGCATCCAGCACCCCGCAATGCAGCGGTGGCCTCACCGAACCGGCCGGTTGCGGACGGGTATCTGCCGGCAGCGCGCGGTTGGCCAGCGCCGCGGCCACCGCGCCGATGTCCGACTCGCTCAATCGACTGGCCACCTCGGCCATGCAGTCGGGCGCCACCGTGGCGCGGGTGTGCGTACGCCATGAGCCCAGCTGCGCGCTGATGTAGTCGTAAGGCAATCCCACCAAGCCGGGAATCGACGGTTCCACGCCGGTCAACTGGTCGCCATGACAGCTGCTGCAGGCGGGAATGCGTCGCGATGGGTCGCCTTGATCCAGCAATTGCGCACCACGCTGCAACACCGCCGTGGGCACGGCAGGCATCGGCGAGCGCGCGAACGGCACGCGCTGGGCGGCGAAGTACTCGGCGATTTCGTGCATGTACGTCGGCGTGAGCTCGCGCACCGTGTACTCCATCGGGGCGTACTTGCGCAGGCCGTCCTGGAAATCCTGCAGCTGCCGCGCCAGATAGGCCGCCGGCTTGCCGGCCAGGCGCGGGAAATACCCGCTGGCCGCACGACCTTCGCCCTGCTCGCCGTGGCAGGTGGTGCAGGCGGCGATGCGTTGCTGCAAGGTATCGGGAATCGCCGGGCGGTCGGCGGCGCGACTGACGGCACCGTACCCGAGGGCGGCCGCAAACAGCGTGGCGACACCGAACGACCGGACCTGACGCAAGCTGACGTTCGTGATCATCCGGCGATTGTACGCTGGCGGCTGCAGCGCCCAAACTGCACCGGCGCCAAGCTGGTCGGGCAAGCGTACGCTGCATCCCGGAACCGGGGGATTACCATGAACCGTCAAGCGCTCCATCTCCCCGCACTGGCCCTCGCCTTGCTCGCCAGCCCGGCGCTGGCTACCGGAGGCAAGCCGCCGGATGTCGGTTACGCGTCGATCGAGCAACTGCAGCAGCGCATGGATGCCGGCACGCTGGACAGCCGCCAGCTGACCCGCACGCTGCTCGATCGCATCCAGCGGATCGACCGCTCCGGCCCCACTTTGCGCGCCGTGATCGAGACCAATCCCGAGGCGCTGGAGCTGGCCGGCGCGCTCGATGCGAAACGCACGACATCCCGCGGCCCGTTGTACGGCATCCCGGTGCTGCTCAAGGACAATATCGACACCGGCGACCACATGCTCACCACCGCCGGCTCGCTCGCACTGATCGATGCACCGGCCGCACGCGACGCCGGCCTGGTCGAGCGGCTGCGCAAGGCCGGTGCACTGATCCTCGGCAAGACCAACCTGAGCGAATGGGCCAACTTCCGTTCCAGCCACGCCAGCAGCGGCTGGAGCGGGCGCGGCGGGCAGACGAAGAACCCGTACGTGCTCGATCGCAACCCCTGTGGTTCCAGCGCCGGCTCCGCTGTGGCAGTGGCGGCCGGGCTGGCCACGGTCGCGGTCGGGACCGAAACCGATGGTTCGATCATCTGCCCCGCGGCAATGAACGGCATCGTCGGCATCAAGCCCACCCTGGGCCTGGTCAGCCGCCGCGGCATCGTGCCGATCAGTCACAACCAGGACACCGCCGGTCCGATGGCACGCAGCGTGGCCGACGCGGCGGCTGTGCTCAGCGTGATCGCCGGCAGCGACCCGCGCGACCCGGCCACCCTGGAAGCCGACCGGCATGCCACCGACTACACGAAGTTCCTCGACCCGAACGGGCTCAAGGGCAAGCGCATCGGCGTGGTGCGTCAGCTCGCCGGTGCCGAGCCGAACGCCGACCGCGTGCTGGCGCAGTCGATCGCATTGATGAAAGCGCAGGGCGCCATCGTCGTCGATCCGGTCACGCTGCCGCACCTGGCCGAGCTCGGCGGCCCGGAATTCACCGTGCTGCTGTACGACTTCAAGCACGACGTCAACGCTTATCTGGCCAGCCGCCATGGCCTCAAGGTGAAGACGCTGGCCGACCTGATCGCGTTCAACCAGGCGCATGCCGCCGAAGAGATGCCGTGGTTCGGTCAGGAGCTGTTCGAAAAGGCCGAGCAGAAGGGTCCGCTCAGCGACAAGGCCTATGCGGCTGCGCTGGCCACGGCCAAGCGCCTGTCCGGACCGGAAGGCATCGACGCGGCGCTGCAGGCGCAGCACCTGGACGCGCTGCTGGCGCCGTCGTGGGGGCCGGCTTTCGTCACCGACCCGGTGCTGGGCGATCACATCGTCAGCGGTGATCCGACCGTGGGCGGCGCCTCGCAACCGGCGGCCGTGGCCGGCTACCCGTCCATCACCGTGCCCGCCGGCTTCGCCCACGGCCTGCCGGTCGGCATCGTGCTGTTCGGCGCGAAGTGGAGCGAACCCGTGCTGATCTCGATCGCCTACGGTTTCGAGCAGCACGCCAAGGCATGGCAAGCGCCGCAGTTTCTGCCCACCGTGGGCGATCCGCCCGCGGCGTCCCCGCGCTGAGCATGCAGTGCGTCAGCCCGCCCCGCCGGTCGACTTGCGCACGATAAGCATCGCCAGCTCCAGCGACTGTTCGTAGTTCAGGCGCGGATCGACCATCGACTTGTAGGCGCGATCCAGGTCGCCCTCCTTGAGGTCGCGCGCGCCACCGATGCACTCGGTCACGTCCTCGCCGGTCAGCTCCAGGTGCACGCCACCCAGCCGCGTGCCGGCGGCGGCATGGATGTCGAAAGCCTGATCCAGCTCGCTGCGGATGTTGTCGAAGCGGCGCGTCTTGTGGCCGTTCGAGGTGCTCTCGGTGTTGCCGTGCATGGGGTCGGCCACCCACAGCACGCGCCGACCTTCGCGCTTCACCGCGTCCAGCAGCGGCGGCAGCGCATCGGCGATCTTCGCCTGGCCCATCCGGTGGATCAGGGTCAGCCGGCCCGGCTCGGCGCGCGGGTCGAGCGCATCGATCAGCGGCAGCAGTTGATCGGGAGTCACCGAGGGGCCGATCTTGACCGCAACCGGATTGCGGATGCCGCGGAA
>CALCWL010000337.1 GCA_937906285.1 uncultured Rhodanobacter sp.
ATCTTCGCCTGGAAGGTGGCCAAGTTCGTCAAGTCCAACGCCATCGTCTACGCGAAGAACCGCCAGACCATCGGCATCGGCGCCGGCCAGATGAGCCGCGTCTACAGCGCGAAGATCGCCGGCATCAAGGCCGCCGACGAGAAGCTCGAAGTACGCGGTTCGGTGATGGCAAGCGACGCATTCTTCCCGTTTCGCGACGGTATCGACGCAGCGGCCGAAGCCGGCATCGTCGCGGTGATCCAGCCGGGCGGTTCGATGCGCGACGGCGAGGTGATCGCCGCGGCCGACGAACACGACATCGCGATGGTCTTCACCGGCATGCGCCACTTCCGCCACTGAGCGCACGCCCCGTGGGAGCCCGCTCGCGGGCGATGCTTTTCCCGGGGAATCGCAAAGGCAAGGATATCGCCCGCGAACGGGCTCCTGCACGTCGCGTAGAGGTGGCGCGCCGCAACATGGAGCGTCCGCTGCGGAGGTCGCCATGCGCTACGAACTGTATTACTGGACCGGCATCCAGGGTCGCGGGGAATTCGTGCGGCTGGCACTGGAAGACGCCGGCGCCGATTACGTCGACGTCGCGCGCGAGGAAGGCGACGATGTCATCTTGCGCTACCTCGACGGCGTGCACGAAGGGCCGCTGCCGTTCGCGCCGCCCTTCCTCAAGGCGGGCCGGCTGCTGATCGCGCAGACCGCGAACATCCTCGACTACCTGGGTCGCAAGTTGTCGCTGGTACCGGAAAGCGAAAGCGCGCGGCTCTACGCCAACCAGCTGCAGCTGACCATCGCCGATCTCGTGGCCGAAGTGCACGACGCGCACCACCCGATCGCCAGCGGCCTGTATTACGAAGACCAGCGCGGGGAAGCCCGCCGCCGGGCCGGCGACCTGCGCACGCAGCGGCTGCCGAAGTTCCTCGGCTACTTCGAACAGGTGCTGGAGCGGGGCGGGGGCCGCCACGTCCTGCGCCGGCACTCCTACGTCGATCTGTCGTTGTTCCAGCTGATGAGCGGCCTGGGCTACGCGTTTCCCCGCGCGATGCAACGCCTGCATCCCGACCTGCCCCTGCTGCACGCGCTGCACGCCAACGTGGCCAGGCGACCGCGCATCGCGGCCTACCTGGCCTCGTCGCGACGCGTGTCGTTCAACGAGAGCGGCATCTTCCGCCACTACCCGGAGCTGGACGACCCGGCCTGAGCGGCCGCGCCGCCGTCGAGGCTCAGCGACTGCTGCTGGAGGCCGGTGCGCGGGTGTCGTCGGACGACTCGGCCGGCGGGCGGCTCTTGCCCCATTCCAGCACCTTGTACAGCGCGGGCGTGGCGAGTCGCTGGCCGTGTTCGTCCACCAGCCGGCCCTGCGGATCGACCATGTAGGTCTGCTGCAGGCCGTGCCTGGGCGTGACCACCACCATGTAGACGCGACCGTTGCGGCTGTATTCCTGCACCGTGTTCTCGCCCTGCTGGCGGATCTGCACTTCGGGTTCGTCGGCGGGCCGGCCCATGCGGCTGTCGCCGCTCTTCATCGCCGGCAGGGTGAGCGGACGCAGGTCGGGTTTCGGCGCGCTGGCGGATGGCGCCACCGACGCGGCCGCCGGCGGATTTGCCTGCACGCCGGGATCGTTCATGCCGGGCGGCGGCAAGGCCGGACCCGGCGAGGCCGTCTGGGCATGCACGGCCGCGGCGAACAGCGCGGTCGACAGCAAGGTGGCGACAACAACCGGCACGGCAGGAATTTTCATGGCGGCGACCTCGATGGGGAGAGCAGCATAGCAGCGCACCGGCGGCGCTTCCGTGAAACGCGACATTTCGCCGTGCATGCGAGAATCGCGTCCATGCCCAAGCTCATCCTCATCGACGGTTCGTCCTATCTCTACCGCGCGTTCCACGCGCTGCCGCCACTCTCCAACGCGCAAGGCGAACCTACCGGCGCGCTGTTCGGAGTGGTCAACATGCTGCGCGCGACGCTGAAGGCGAAGCCTGATTACCTGGCCTTCGTCAGCGACGCGCCCGGGCCGACCTTCCGCGACGCGTTGTACGACCAGTACAAGGCGAACCGGCCGCCGATGCCGGACGACCTGCGCGCGCAGGTCGCGCCGATGCTGGCGATCGTCGGCGCGCTGGGTTTTCCGATCCTGCGCGTGGACGGCGTCGAGGCCGACGACGTGATCGGCACGCTGGCGGTGCAGGCGAGCGCGCTCGGCATCGAGGTGGAGGTGTCCACCAGCGACAAGGACATGGCGCAGCTGGTCGGCCCCCGGGTCACCCTGGTCAACACCATGACCAGCACGGTGATGGACAGCGCCGGCGTGATGGCCAAGTTCGGCGTGCGGCCGGATCAGATCATCGACTTCCTCACGCTCACCGGCGACGCCATCGACAACATCCCCGGCGTGCCCAAGTGCGGCCCCAAGACCGCGGCCAAATGGCTGGCCGAGTTCGATTCGCTGGATGGCGTGATGGCCAATGCCGACAAGGTCGGCGGCAAGATCGGCGAGAGCCTGCGCGCC
>CALCWL010000338.1 GCA_937906285.1 uncultured Rhodanobacter sp.
GATGCTCAAGGCCGCCGCGCAGAACGGCTGGCTGGACGAGAAGGCGGTGGTGCTCGAATCGTTGACTGCGTTCAAGCGCGCCGGTGCGGATGCGATCCTCACCTACTACGCGGTGGATGCGGCGCGGTGGTTGCGCGGCGAGTGAGTTTCCTCGCTCGCCGTTCTATTTGACCGGCACTTCAGCCGTCGAAAGCGCCTCGCAGGAATGACGGTTGGCGTACTTCGGCACCTCGCCTTCCGCGGCAAATCTGGATGCCGTCGTCGCCCTCGCGTAAGCTGGCCGATGGGGCCGCACAGCGGCCACAGGGGCGAACGAGGATGGGGGCGTTGCAGGATCATCCGTTGACGAGCGACCGTGCCGCCGGCTTGCCGGCGGCGGCGCGGGCGTTGCTCGCGCGTGCTTCCGCAGCGCTGGATGCGCACGACCTGCCGGCTGCCGAGGCGGCGCTCGATGGCGTGCTGGCGATGCTGCCCGATTGTGCCGAGGCCTTGCGCATGCAGGGGCTGGTGCGGCACGTGCGCGGCGATTACGTGACGGCGGTGGCTTTCCTGCAGCGGGCGCGGGCGTTGCTGCCGGACGACCCGCTGGTGCGCATGAACCTGGCCACGGCGCTGTTCGCCGCCGGCGAGCCTGCGGCGGCAATGGCTGGCCTGGAGCGATGCTGTGCCAAGGCGCCGGACTTTGCGCCGGCGTGGTTCAACCTCGGCAAGATGTACATGCTGCAGCAGCGTCCGGCCGGGGCGATCACCGCCTTGCATCGCGCGCTGGATGCCGAGCCCGGCCACGTGCCGGCGCGGATGCTGCTGGCGCAGGCGCAGGCGAGCCTGGGTGCGTTGGGTCCGGCCGGCGACAGTTATCGTGCGGTGCTGCGCCTGCAGCCGGACCTGGCCGATGCCTGGGTCGGCCTCGCCGATCTGGAGACGGCGTCGTTCGGCGCGGCCGACGTCGCGCATCTGGAACAACTGCTGCGTTCGCCGCTGGCCAGTCAGCGCGCGCGGGTGTGCCTGGGTTTTGCGTTGACCCGCGCGCTGGAGGACCAGGGCGACTACGCCGGCGCATTTCGCGCGCTGCGCAAGGCCAATGCGCAGATGTACCGCGCGCTGGCCTGGAAGCCGGCCAAGTCCCGCGCGCAGGCGCAGGCGATGCGCCGGGTGTTCGAGACGCGGCGGACGGACGCCATCGACGCGTGGCTGGGCGAGGGCATGGTGTTCGTGGTCGGCATGCCGCAGGCCGGGTCGCTGCTGACCGCGCAGGTGCTGGCCGCGCATCCGGCGGTGGCGGTGGTCGACGAATCGGATGCGGTCGAAGAGGTGCTCAAGGCCGAAACGCAACGCCGGCAGCAGCCGCGCGTGCAGTGGATGACGCAGGCCACGCCGGCGGACTGGCAGCGACTGGGCCGGGATTACCTCGCCCGCGCCGAAGCGGCACGCGGACGCAAGGCCTGCCTGGTCGACCGCACGCCGGGCAACTGGCGGCTGGTCGGGGCGATCCTCGCGATGCTGCCGGGCGCGCGCGTGGTCGACAGCCGCCGCCGCGCGCTGGAAACCTGTTTCGCCTGCTACCGGCAGTTGTTCCTCGACCGTCACGAGTTCAGCTACGACCTCGACCACGTCACCGGCTACTGGAGCGATTACGACGCGCTGTGCCGGCACTGGCGGCAGCTGTTTCCCGGCCGCTTTCTCGAACACCACTACGAGGCATGGCGTGCCGAACCGGCGTTGCAGGTACGTCGCCTGCTGGCGTTCTGCGCGTTGCCGTTCGCGCCAGCCTGCGTGGACGTGCATGGCGGCGGCGAGCGCCATGCCGGCAGCGTGGACGCGTTGATGCGCCGGGACAGCGAGCGCTGCGCCGCCTACGGCGTGGAGCTGAAGCGGTTGCGCGCGTTGCTGGGGATGCGCACCGCCGACGCGTGAATGGCGAGGGCGGCGATCAGCGTGTGCTCGACACCGGCGCCGACGTCGAAGCGCTGCCCGCCGGCGCCTCCGCCGGGCACTGCACCACGCGACGGGGCGTGCCCGGGCCCGGGGTTGCGAGCGGCTGGCCGATCGCGCCCATGCGCTGCGCCAGCGGCACCACCGCCTGATTGAGGCGCCAGTCGTAGATCACGCTGAAGGCCATCACGCGGGCCACGTATTCGCGGGTTTCCTTGTACGGGATGGTGGCGACGAACAGGTCCGGCGCCAGCGTGCCGCGTTCGGCCAGCCACACGTCGACGCGGTTCGGCCCGGCGTTGTAGGCCGCGCTGGCGAGCCAGGTCGAGCCGTCGAAACGCTGCGCCATCTGCGCCAGGTAGCGCGTGCCCAGCGCGATGTTCACCACCGGGTCGTACAGGCTGGCAGCGCCGTTCCATGGCAGGCCGGCGGCACGCGCCACCAGCGCGCCCGTGGCCGGCAGCAGCTGCATCAGGCCGCGGGCGTCGGCGCCGGAACGCGCGTCGCTCATCCACGCGCTCTCGGCGCGCAGGATCGCGTACGCCCATGCCGGATAGATGCCGGCCTGCT
>CALCWL010000339.1 GCA_937906285.1 uncultured Rhodanobacter sp.
CCGAACCAGCCGTTGCCGATGTGGTACGGCAGGCTCATCGAGGTGTAGCGGATGTTGGTGGGGAACATCTCCACCAGCCACGCCGCGATCGGGCCGTAGACCATGGTCACGTACAACACCAGCAAGGTCAGCAGCACCACCAGCATCGGGTAGTTGCTGTTGGCCGGCTCGGCTTTGGCGGGGTAGCCGGCCTGGTCAAGCAGCGTGCCCAGGCTGGCGGCGAACTGCTTGCTCTGCGCGGCGAACTCCGCCTTGGACAAGCCCTTGCCGTCGAACGCGGCGATCGTGTTGCTGCCCACGGTGACCGTGGCCAGCGCGCCGGCGGCGGCCTCCCGGTTGGCGTACGGCACGCCACGCTTGGCCAGCGTGCTCTTGGCGATGTCGCACGAGCTGGTGAACACGGCCGTGCCGGTGGGGTTGATCTGCAGGTGGCAGTCGGTCGGGTTGGCCAGCACGGTGATCGGCGCACTGGCACTGGCCGCCTCGATCGCCGGGTTGCCGTAGTGGGTGAGGCCCTTGAAGATCGGGAAGTAGGTCACTGCGGCGAGCAGGCAGCCGGCCAGCACCACCGGCTTGCGCCCGATCTTGTCCGACAGCCAGCCGAACACCACGAAGAACGGCGTGCCGATCAGCAGCGCGGCGGCGATCAGCAGCTGCGTGGTGGTGGCATCGATGCGCAAGGTGCTGCCGAGGAAGTACATCGCGTAGAACTGGCCCGCGTACCACACCACGGCCTGGCCGGCGGTGGCACCGAACAGCGCCAGCAGCACCAGCTTGAGGTTGCCCCAGCGCGCGAACGACTCGGTCAGCGGTGCCTTGGAGGTCTTGCCCTCCTCCTTCATCTGCTTGAACACCGGCGATTCGTTGAGCTGCAGGCGGATGTACACCGAGATGGCCAGCAGCAGCGAGGAAAGCAGGAACGGCACGCGCCAGCCCCAGTCGTCGAACTTGTCGCCCAGCAGCCACTTGCAGCCCAGGATCACCAGCAGCGACAGGAACAGGCCGAAGGTGGCGGTGATCTGGATGAAGCTGGTGTACAGCCCGCGTTTGCCGTGCGGCGCATGTTCCGCCACGTAGGTGGCCGCGCCGCCGTACTCGCCGCCCAGCGCCAGGCCCTGCAGCATGCGCAGCGCGATCAGGATCACCGGTGCGGCCAGCCCGATCGAGCCGTAACTGGGCAGCAGGCCGACGAAGAAGGTGGACAGGCCCATGATCACGATGGTGATGAGGAAGGTGTACTTGCGCCCGACCAGATCGCCCACGCGGCCGAACACCAGCGCGCCGAACGGACGCACGGCGAAGCCGGCGGCAAAGGCCAGCAGGGCGAACACCAGCTGGCTGGCCTCGTTCAGCCCCGAGAAGAACTGGTGACCGATGATGACGGCGAGCGAACCGTACAGGTAGAAGTCGTACCACTCGAACACGGTGCCCAGGCTGGAGGCCAGGATCACCCGCTTGTGGCTGACGTCGAGCTTGGCGCCGCCGCCTGCGGCGTCAATGGCAGTTGTGGCCATGATGTTCCCCTCCCGAGATAGTGAGATGCCTCTCCCGGATACCCGGGGAGAAGATGGCAAGGTGCGGATCGTCCCTCGTACCGGACCGCACCCCGTCCTCCCGACGCAACGGGAGGGTGATCAACGAACGGCGTACGCAGTACGCCGCGCGCGGTTCAGAAGCGATAAAGCGCGTTGAGGCTGAGCTGGTTGCCGGTGGTGGTGTTGCGATCCGTGCCATTGCTGGTGGAGTCGAGCTTGTCGTGCATCCATTCGGCGCTGAGGTCATACGAGCCGGCGGTGTATTGCAGGCTCAGCGCCGTCTGGCGGTTGCGCAGCAAGCCGGTCGAACCGTTGCCCATCCAGGCGATCACGTCCTTGCTGTCGGGCCTGCTGTAGGCATAGAACGCATACAGGCTCCAGTTCGGCGTAAAGCCGTAGCCGGCCTGCACGAAGCCGCCACGCTCCTTGATGTCGCCGAACTGCGACATCGCACCGAACACCTGGCCCAGGCCGTTGCCGGTGTAGGCCAGCCCCTTGAAGGTCCACGGGCCGGGCTTCCACTGGCCGCCGATTTCGTAGCCGGTGCTGTTCACGCTGGACTGGATCGGCGTCGGTGTAGTGCCGCCCACGCCGCGCAGGTCGACCTTGCTGTAGTGCGCGGAGAAATACGCCAGCCAGGTCTTGTCCTGCACGTGCAATCGCGCCTCCACCTGCGGACGGAAACCGGCGTTGCCGGCGGTGAGGTAGTTGACGTTGTTGCCGGGTCCGTTCCAGGTGCCTTCGAAGGCGCCCACGTCCAGCCGCCACTGCGGGCCGGTGCTGCCGTGGTTGAGATCCTGCATCACCACCACGCCGGGGAAGCGCCAGCCGCCGAAGCCGGAGCCGAAGCCGAGCGGGAACGCGATGTGCGCCAACGAGGTCGGCGAGTTGTCCACCGGGAACATCAGGTCCCACTGCTGGCCGATGCGCACGGTGGTGCCGCTCTCCGGATTGGTCAGGTCCATGTAGGCCTGGCGCAGGCGTGGCGTGGGCTGCTGCTGGCTGTACGGGCCGGTGCCGTTGAAGCCGCCGAAGAAGTCCATCTCGATGCGCCCGCCGCCGCTCCAGTTGCCGGCGAACTGGGCGCCTTTGAAGTCGAGCCAGAAGCGCGTGTTGCGCACGTCGACGCCGGACAGCGAACCCTTCGAGCCGGGCACCGGGAACAGTGCGTTCTGCCCGTTGCCGTAGGTGAAGCTCTTGTTCTGGCTGAACGCGCTGGCGCTGACGAAGCCGTGCAGCGCCACCGAGATGCCCGGCGCGCTGCTGAACACCGGTGCCGCCGGAGCCGGCGCGGCGGCCACCGCCTGCGCCGGTGCCGCGGGCTGGGCGGGCGCGGCCTTCTGCGCCTGGATCATCGCCTTCAGTTCGTTCAACTGCTGCTCGAGCTGGGCCACGCGCTGTTCGAGCTGCTGCTCGCGCGAGTCGCCCTGCGCGTGCGCCGCCAGCGGAAGCATCAACGCGCAAGCCAGGCTCAGGGCAAGCGCGGAACGGTGGTGGGTCTGTCGCGTGGCCATGCGTGCGTCTCCCCGGGAGTCGATGACAGGCCGAGCATGGCCATGCTGCAGCGCGCGCGACTATTCGCCATTGGTCGAAGTTCGACCAAAGTCGAGCCGACGGCGCGACACCACCTCCGCAACGATCGGGCTACACTCGATTTCCGCACGTCGCCGGGCGCCGATGCCCGCCGCGACACCTCGCCTCGTCCATCGCGGCACCCGCCAGCAGGAGCCCAGCCATGTCCAAGGTCTATCCGGTCGATCCCTCGTTTGCCGCCGCAGCGCGCCTGCGCCAGGACGACTACGAACGCCTCTACGCCGAGTCGGTGAGCGACCCCGAGGGCTTCTGGGCCCGCGTCGGGCAGCGCCTGGACTGGACCAGGCCGCCGACGAAGATCAAGAACGTCTCGTTCGACAAGAACGACCTGCACATCCGCTGGTACGAGGACGGCGAGCTCAACGTGTCGGCCAACTGCCTCGATCGCCAGCTGGCCAAGCGCGGCGACAAGGTGGCGATCATCTTCGAGGGCGACGACCCGGCCAACTCGCGCAAGATCACCTACCGCGAACTGCACGCCGAAGTGTGCAAGTTCGCCAACACGCTGAAGCACCTGGGCGTGGTCAAGGGCGACCGCGTGGCGATCTACCTCCCGATGATCCCCGAGGCCGCGGTGGCGATGCTGGCCTGCGCGCGGCTGGGCGCGATCCACTCGGTGGTGTTCGGCGGCTTCTCGCCCGACTCGCTGGCCGGGCGCATCGTCGACTCGCAGGCCAAAGTGGTGATCACCGCCGACGAGGGCCTGCGCGCCGGCAAGCACATCCCGCTCAAGGTCAACGTGGACGCCGCGCTGGAACGCCCCGGCACCAACAGCGTGGAAACCGTGATCGTGGTGCGCCACACCGGCGGCGCGGTGCACATGCAGTCGCCGCGCGACCGCTACTGGCACACGCTGATGGACGGCCAATCAGCCGACTGCCCGCCCACCCCGGTCGAGGCCGAGCACCCGCTGTTCGTGCTGTACACCTCCGGCTCCACCGGCAAGCCCAAGGGCGTGCAGCACTCCACCGGCGGCTACCTGGTGTTCATCAGCTACACCCACGAGCAGGTGTTCGACCTGCGCGAGGACGATGTCTACTGGTGCACCGCCGACGTCGGCTGGGTCACCGGCCACAGCTACGTGGTGTACGGCCCGCTGTGCAACGGCGCCACCACGGTGATGTTCGAGGGCGTGCCGAACTACCCCGACCACAGCCGCTTCTGGCAGGTGATCGACAAGCACCAGGTCAGCATCTTCTACACCGCGCCCACCGCGATCCGCGCGCTGATGCGCGAGGGCGAGGCACCGGTGAAGAAGTGCTCGCGCAAGTCGCTGCGCCTGCTCGGCTCGGTCGGCGAACCGATCAATCCGGAAGCGTGGGAGTGGTACTACCGCGTGGTGGGCGAGCAGCGCTGCCCGATCGTCGACACCTGGTGGCAGACCGAGACCGGCGGCATCATGATCTCGCCGCTGCCCGGCGCGATCGCCACCAAGCCGGGCTCGGCCACGCTGCCGTTCTTCGGCGTCAAGCCGGCGATCGTCGACGCCGAAGGCACCGTGCAGGAAGGCGTGGCCGAGGGCAACCTGCTGATCACCGACTCCTGGCCGGGCCAGGTGCGCACCATCTACGGCGACCACCAGCGCTTCATCGAGACCTATTTCAGCGCCTATCCGGGCAACTATTTTTCCGGCGACGGCGCGCGCCGCGACGAGGATGGCTATTACTGGATCACCGGCCGCGTCGACGACGTGATCAACGTGTCCGGCCACCGCCTCGGCACCGCCGAGGTGGAGAGCGCACTGGTGGCCCACCCGAAGGTGGCCGAAGCCGCCGTGGTCGGCTGCCCGCACGACATCAAGGGCCAGGGCATCTACGCCTACGTCTCGCTGGTGGCCGGCGAGACCGGCAGCGACGAGCTGCGCACGGAACTGGTGGCCTGGGTGCGCAAGGAGATCGGCCCGATCGCCACGCCCGATTATCTGCAGTGGGCCAGCAACCTGCCCAAGACCCGCTCGGGCAAGATCATGCGCCGCATCCTGCGCAAGATCGGCGAGAACAGGCCCGACCAGCTCGGCGACATCACCACCCTGGCCGATCCCGGCGTGGTGCAGAAGCTGGTCGACGAGCGGTTGATCAAGTAAACAGAAGTGAGTGAAGAGGAGTGAGAAGTGAGTAAATGCCAGGAACAAGCTTTACGCTTTCTCTCGTTTCTCGCTCCTCACCACTCACTCCTCGCCCCATGCCCGACATCCTGATCGCCGACGACCACCCGCTGTTCCGCGACGCGCTGCAGCGCGCGGTGCTGACGGCCGTGCCGCAGGCGCGGGTGCACAGCGCCGACAGCGTGCACGCGCTGCTCGGCCTGATCGAACAGTTCCCCGATGCCGAGCTGCTGCTGCTCGACCTGCACATGCCCGGCGCGCGCGGCTATTCCGCGCTGGCGCATATCCGCGGCCAGCATCCGGGGCTGCCCACGATCGTGGTGTCCGGCCACGAGGAGGCGCAGGTGGCGCGCCGCGCGCTGGCGCACGGTGCGCTGGCCTACATCCCCAAATCCAGCTCCGGCGAGGAGATCGTGGCCGCCGTGCGCGCCGTGCTGGATGGCGACACCTGGCTGCCGTCGCGCCTGCTCGGCGCCGCCGGCGAACTGGAATCGGGCGAGGCGGCCGCCGCCGCACAACTGGCCGCGCTGACCCCGCAGCAGTTCCGCGTGATGACGATGATCGCCGAAGGCCTGCTCAACAAGCAGATCGCCTGGGAACTGGGCGTCTCCGAAGCCACCGTGAAGGCGCACATGACCGCGATCATGCGCAAGCTCGGCGTCAACAACCGCACCCAGGTGGCGCTGATCGCCAGCCAGCTGGCCATTGAGCCCGAAACGATGCAACCACTGCCCGGGGACGAGTGACGCGGCGGCACCCGCCCGCTTTCCCCGCCAAGAAGCCCATGCCGACCCACAGCTACGTTCTCTACTTTCTCATCGTCGCCTGCGAGGTGGCCTTCTGGCTGGTGCTGCTGGCGAGCCTCGCGGCGCGCTACCTCTGGCGCCGCGCGCAATTGGGCCGCCGCCTGATGTTTTCACTGCCCCTGCTCGACCTCCTGCTGCTGCTCTTTGCCGCACTGGACTTGAGCGCCGGTACGCCGGCCACGCTGGCGCATGGCCTTGCCGCGGTCTACGTGGGCTTCACGGTGATGCTCGGCCCGCTGGCCGTGCGCTGGGCCGACGCCCGTTTCGCCCACCGCTTCGCCGGCGGACCGCTGCCGGCTAAGGCGCCGACGCTGGGTTGGCCAGCCGTGCGTTTCGAGTTCGCGTTATGGCTGCGTTGCGTCGGCGCCTGGGCAATCGCCCTCGCACTGATCGCCGCTCTCATCGGCGTGCTGGGCCGCGGCCCTTCCACCCAGCCACTGGAGCTGTGGTTCAAGGTTGGCGCCGCGTGCATCTTTTTCTGGTTCGTGTTCGGCCCGGCATGGAGTCTGCTGCTGTTTCGCCGCGAGGCGCACTGACGCAAGTTCACACGGTGTCCGGTGACGCCTTGCCACTCATGGTGCGGACGCGGGCTCGCGGCCGTCGCGCTTGCCTGCCAACGCGGTCAGCAGCGCCCGCAACGCCGCCGGGCGCACCGGCTTGTGCAGCAGCGGATAGCCCAGCGTGCGGGCGCGCTGTTTCAGTTCGCTGCTGCCGTCGGCGGTGATCATGGCCACCGGCGGCAGTTGGTCCGTGGCGGCGCGAAGTTGCTGCAGGGCCTGCACGCCGTCGAGGCCGTCGGCCAGATGGTAGTCGGCCAGGATCAGGTCCACCGGGCCGTGCGCCAGCACCTCGGCTGCCTGCGCCACGTCGGCGGCGACGCGGCAATCGACGCCCCAGCGACCGAGCAGGGCGCGCATGCCGTCGAGGATGGTCGCATCGTTGTCCAGACACAGCACGGTCAGCGGCAACTGCTGGTCGCTGCCCACGTGCTGCACGCGCCGGTGCCGCTGCGCTACCGCGGCGCTGCGCGGCACGCTCACCGCGAAGCAGCTGCCGTGCCCGACCCGCGAATGCAGGTCGAGACGATGACCCAGGATGCCGGCCAGGCGGTCGCAGATCGACAGGCCCAGGCCCAGTCCCTTCTCGCCCCACGGCGAGGGTTGTTCCAGGCGCTGGAACTCGTCGAAGATGCGCGCGCGCTGCTCTTCGGCGATGCCGGGACCGGAATCCCACACCTCGATGCGCACCGTTTCCGCGCCCACCCGCCGCGCGCCGAGCAGCACGCTGCCGGTGCTGGTGTAGCGCAGCGCGTTGGAGAGGAAGTTCTGCACGATCCGGCGCAGCAGCTGCGGGTCGCTGCGCACGGCCAGCGAGGTCGGCATCACGCGCAGGCGCAGGCCTCGCTGCCCGGCGACCAGGGCGAACTGCGCCTGCAGCGAGTCGAACAGTTCGGCCAGCGCGAACGCGCCGACGTCGGGCCGGTAGCTGCCGGCATCCAGCCGCGAGACGTCGAGCAGCGCGTCGAGCAGATCCTCAGCGGCGCGGAACGAGGCGTCGATGCGCTCGGCCAGCGCGCTCGCCTCCGCATCCAGTCCGGGGTGCTGGCGCAGCGCCGAGGTGAACAATCGCGCGGCGTTCAGCGGCTGCAGCAGGTCGTGGCTGGCCGCAGCGAGGAAGCGGGTCTTGGAGATGTTGGCGGTCTCCGCCGCGCGGCGCGCCTGCGCGGTGGCCAGCAAGGCGTCGGACAGCTCCGCGGTGCGTTGCCCGACACGCTGCTCCAGCGTCTCGTTCGCCTCGATCAGCGCCTGTTCGGCGTGCTTGTAGGCAGTGACGTCCGTATAGGTGGTGACGTAGCCGCCGCCGGGCAGCGCGCGGCCGCGCATCTCGATCACGGTGCCGTCCGGGCGCACGCGCTGGAACAGGTGCGAGGAACCGGCGCGCATGTGCTCGATGCGTTTGGCCACGTGGCCGTCCACCTCGCCGGGGCCGCATTCGCCCAGTTCGGCGTTCCAGCCGATCAGCTCGGCCACCGGCACGCCCACATGCACCATGCCGTCGGGGTAGTCGAACAGTTCCAGATAACGCCGGTTCCATGCCACCAGGCGCATCTGCGCATCGACCACGCTGATGCCTTGCGAGACATTCTCCAGCGTGGTGGAGAGGAGCTCGCGATTGAAGCGCAGCTCCTGCGAGGCTTCGTCCAGCAACGCCATCGACTCGGCCACGTCCAGCCCGCTGCCGGACAGCGCGCTGATCAGGATGCGCCGCGCGTTGGCCGCGCCCACGGCGGAGGCCAGCAGGCGTTCGGTGTACTGGATCAGCGCGCGATCGGCGGCTTCGCCGGACAGCAGCGGCTTGCCGCGACGCTGGCCGTATTCGTCGAACGCGCGTGCACTGGCCCGCTCGCCCACGATGCGCTCGGCGATGGTGCGCAGGTCGGCCACCGCCACGCGGCCGCGCCAGTCGCCGCTGCCGCCGCCGCTGGCCGGGTCGGCCTCCATGAACATCGCCGCGTGCAGGCGCTCCTCCAGGCTGGGCCGCAGGCGCAGCGAGACGAAGACCAGGCAGCCGACGTTGACCAGCAGCGACCAGAAGGTGCCGTGCATCACCGGGTCCCAGCCGCTCAGGTGGAACAACGCCTGCGGGCGCAGCCAGTCCCAGCCGAACAGGCCATGCTGCAGCCATGCATCGGAGCGGATCAGCGCCGGCAGCAGCAAGGTGTACAGCCAGACCGCGAAGCCGCCGGCCAGGCCCACCATCACGCCGCGACGGCTGGCCCCGCGCCAGTACAGCGCGGCGATCAGCGCCGGCGCGAACTGCGCCACCGCGGCGAACGCCAGCAGCCCGGTGGCCGCCAGGTTCTCCGCATTCGCGGCGGCGCGGTAATAGGCGTAGGCCATCAGCGCCAGTCCGATGATCGCCACCCGCCGCACGCCCAGCACCCATTGCGACAGGTCGCTGCGCTGTTCCAGCCGCAACGCGCGGATGCGCAGCAGCGCCGGCATCACCAGGTCGTTGCTGATCATCGTCGACAGCGCCACTGCGGCCACGATCACCATGCCGGTCGCCGCGGAAAAACCGCCGATGAAGGCCAGCAACGCCATGCCGCGGTCGCCGAGCGCCAGTGGCAGGGTCAGCACCCAGGCATCGGCCGCGCCGCCGCGCACCTGCGGCATGTGCGCGCCCGCTGCGACGATCGGGAGCACGGCCGCGCTGATCACGGCCAGATACAGCGGCACCAGCCAGCGCGCACGGGTGAGGTCGCCGGTGTCCTCGCATTCGACCATGCCGATCTGGAATTGCCGCGGCAGACAGAACATGGCGCAGAACGCCAGCATGGTCTGCGCCACGAAACCCGGCGAGGGATCGATCTCCAGCTGGTCCAGCGGCAGGCGCAGGGTGCTGGCCAGGCCGGGGCCGTGCCACAGCGCGTAACCGGCCAGGGCCACGAAGGCCAGCAGCTTGATCAGCGACTCCAGCGCGATCGCCAGCATCAGGCCGTGGTGATGCTC
>CALCWL010000340.1 GCA_937906285.1 uncultured Rhodanobacter sp.
CCGCGCGCTGGTCGAGTACGACGAAACCCTGAAGTCGCCGCTGCGCAAGGCCGGTTTCGTGACCCGCGACGCCCGCGAGGTCGAGCGCAAGAAGATCGGCCTGCACAAGGCCCGTCGTGCGACCCAGTTCTCCAAGCGCTAAACTGAAGCTCTACAGCCCCGTCGCCAAGCGGTAAGGCACCTGACTCTGACTCAGGCATTCGGTGGTTCGAATCCATCCGGGGCTGCCAAATCCGATCGAAAGCCCGCCTCCCGGCGGGCTTTTTCGTTGGGGCGACGGGCGGGGCGGCGGCCCGCAAATTCGCAGAAAGTTACGTGATCCGGCGCGGTTTTACCCTTTTTTTCTGCATTGCAGCAGCGTAAAATTTCCGCTTTCCACGTGATGAAACCTCGATGACGCCAGCCACTGACGACCCTGTCGGGCATGCCGACGTGCGTACGGTCGGCAGCACCGACGCGCTGCCGATTGCACCCGCCCTGGGACTGTCGCTGGATGCGGCGCGGATGCCGCGCAAGTCCACCCTCGTCACCCATCGCATCCTGCTGATCAGCGTGCTGGCGGTGATCCTGGGCGTGGCCTCAGCCTACGTGGCGCAGCTGCTGATGCTGCTGATCAACCTCATCACCGATCTGTGCTACTACGGCCGCATCTCGGACGTGATCGGACCGGACGCGAAGCCGGGCTCGTTCGTGCTGTCGCCGGCCGGCACCGCCATCGGCGCCTGGGTGATCCTGATGCCGGCCATCGGCGGGCTGGCCGCCGGCATCATGGCGCGCTGGGGTTCGCGCGCGATCCAGGGCCACGGCATCCCCGAGGCGATGGAACAGATCCTCACCAACGAATCGAATATCCCCGCGCGGATGACCTGGCTCAAGCCGGTGTCCTCCGCCTTCGCCATCGGCACCGGCGGCCCGTTCGGTGCCGAGGGCCCGATCATCTCCACCGGTGGGGCGCTGGGTTCGCTGATCGGCCAGCTGCTGCGGGTGACCGCCAACGAACGCAAGGTGCTGCTGGCGGCCGGCGCGGCGGCGGGCATGGCGGCGGTGTTCGGCGCACCGGTGGCCTCGCTGGTGCTGGCGGTGGAACTGCTGCTGTTCGAACTGCGCCCGCGTTCGCTGATCCCGGTGGCGCTGGCCACGGTGACCGCGGTGGGCGTGCGCTACGCCAGCTACGGCGCGGCGCCGGTGTTCCCGATGCCCGACGTGCCCGAGCCCGCCAGCCTGGCGCTGGCAGGTTTCGTGCTGATCGGCGGCCTGGTCGGCTACGCCTCGATCTGGGTGACCCGCGCGGTGTACGGCGTGGAGGACCTGTTCGAGAAACTGCCGATCCACTGGATGTGGTGGCCGCTGATCGGCGCACTGGTGGCCGGCCTGGTGGGCTGGATCGACCCGCGCACGCTGGGCGTTGGCTACGACAACATTGACGCGCTGGTGCAGGGGCATTTCGGCCTCGCCGTGCTGCTCAGCTTCGGCGCGCTGAAGTTTGTCTCCTGGGTGATCTCGCTGGGCAGTGGTACCTCCGGCGGCACCCTGGCGCCGCTGTTCATGATCGGCGGCTCGCTGGGTGCAGCACTGGCCATTGGCTTCAACTACGCGGTGCCGGCGTTCCACATCGACCTGCGCATTGCGGCGCTGGTGGGCATGGCGGCGATCTTCGCCGGCTCATCCCGCGCGCTGCTCACCGCCGTGGTGTTCGCCTTCGAGACCACGCGCCAGCCGGCGGCGCTGCTGCCGCTGCTGGGCGGCTGCACCGCGGCCTATCTGATCTCGGCGCTGATCATGCGCAACACCATCATGACCGAGAAGATCGCCCGCCGCGGCGTGCGCGTGCCCTCGGAATACGCCGCCGATTACCTGGAGCAGGTCAGCGTGGGCACGGCCTGTTCGCGCGACGTGGCCACGCTCAAGACCACCCAGGCGCTGGCCGAGGTGCGTCGCTGGCTGAACGACGAGGCGCCGCACTCGCATCACCAGGGCTTCCCCGTGGTGGACGAGCGCGGCCGCGTGCAGGGCGTGCTGACCCGGCGCAGCCTGCTCGATCCGCAATGGCACTACACGCTGACCCTGGGCGAGCTGATCACGCGCCCACCGATCGCGGTGAACGAGAACCACTCGTTGCGCGAAGCGGCCGACCACATGGTGGCCGAAAGCGTAGGCCGCGTGGTGGTGGTGAGCAAGGACGACCCGCACAAGCTGGTCGGCATCCTCAC
>CALCWL010000341.1 GCA_937906285.1 uncultured Rhodanobacter sp.
TACACCGCGCTGCTGCACGAGAGCGAGCACGACAAGCTGACCGGCCTCTACAACCGGCGCAGCCTCGAGCGCCAGCTGCAGCGCATGCTGCAACTGCGCGACACGCCGCTGCGACCTTATCCGCTTGCCGTTCCGCCCGCGCGGGAGCAGCGTGCGGCGCCGGCCGGCGAGGCGGCGCAGGTGTGGCTGGCGATCGTGGACATCGACCATTTCAAGCACATCAACGACAACTTCGGCCATGTCTACGGCGACGAGGTGATCCTGTTGCTGGCGCAGCAGATGCGCGCCTGTTTCCGCCGCGGCGACGTGCTGTTCCGCTTCGGGGGCGAGGAGTTCGTGGCGCTGTTCAGCGCCACCGACGAGGCCACCGTGCACGGCGTGCTGGAACGCTTTCGCGCGCATGTCGCCCGCTTCGCGTTTCCGCTGGTCGGCCACGTCACCATCAGCATCGGCTACTCGCGCATCGGCGTGCACGACTACCCCGCCGTGGCGCTCGACCGCGCCGACCAGGCGCTGTACTTCGTCAAGCAGCACGGTCGCGACGGCGTGCGCGGCTACGAGGAACTCGGCGCCTGCGGCGCACTCGGCCGCGGCCACGCCGTCGGCAGCATCGACCTGTTCTAACCTTTCTCCCGTGCTCGCCGGCCAGGCGGTTGCCCTTCAGCTGCGCAGCAGCAAGCGGTAGGCCGGGTGCGCGCTGTCGTCCACGTACGGGTAACCGAGCGTGGCGAGGAACCGCGCGAACAGGGCATGTTCGGCGGCCGGCACCTGCAGGCCGACCAGGATCCGGCCGTGGTCGGCGCCGTGGTTGCGGTAATGGAACAGGCTGACGTTCCAGTCCGGGTGCAGCTGGTCGAGGAAGTGCACCAGCGCGCCGGGGCGTTCGGGGAACTCGAAGCGGTACAGCAGTTCGTCGCGGGCCAGCGGCGAGCGGCCGCCGACCATGTGGCGCAGGTGCAGCTTGGCCAGCTCGTCGTCGGTGAGGTCGAGCACGCCGAAGGCCTGCGCGCGGAAGGCGGCGGCCAGGGCCTCGCGTTCGGCGCGGCTGGCGATCTGCACGCCGACGAAGATGTGTGCGCTGCGCGTGTCGCCGATGCGGTAGTTGAACTCGGTGATCTGGTGCCGGCCCAGCGTGGCGCAGAAGCGGCGGAAGCTGCCGCGCTCCTCCGGGATGGTCACCGCGAACACGGCCTCGCGCTGCTCGCCCAGCTCGGCGCGTTCGGCGACGAAGCGCAGGCGGTCGAAGTTCATGTTGGCGCCGGAGACGATCGCCACCAGTGCGTCCTCGTCGGCGGGATGCGCGGCGGCGTATTGCTTCAGGCCGGCCAGCGCGAGCGCACCGGCGGGTTCGGGCACGCTGCGGGTGTCGTGGTAGATGTCGCGGATCGCCGCGCAGATGGCGTCGGCATCCACCCGCAGCATGGCGTCGACGTGCTGCCGGCACAGCGCGAAGGTCAGCGCCCCGACCTGCTTCACCGCGGTGCCGTCGGCGAACAGGCCGACTTCGTCCAGCACCACGCGCTCGCCGCGTTCCAGCGAGCGCGCCATCGCGTCCGAGTCCGCCGCCTGCACGCCGATCACCTGCACCGCGGGCCGCAACGCCTTGATGCATGCGGCCACGCCGGCGAGCAGGCCGCCGCCGCCGACCGGCACGAACACCGCCTGCAGCGGGCCGGGGTGCTGGCGCAGGATCTCAAGCGCGATGGTGCCCTGGCCGGCGATCACCGCCGGGTCGTCTAACGGATGCACGAACACCGCGCCGCGTTCCGCCTGCAGCTGCGCGGCGGCGGCTTGGGCGTCGCTGTAGGAGTCGCCCGCCAGCAGCACCTCCACCATCGCGCCGCCGAAGCGACGCACCGCGTCCACCTTCAGCTGCGGCGCGGTCACCGGCATCACGATGGTGGCGCGGATGCCCAGCTTGGCCGCGGCCAGCGCGACGCCCTGCGCGTGGTTGCCGGCCGAGGCGGCCACCACGCCGCGCGCGCGCTGCGCGGCGTCCAGCTGCACCATGCGGTTGTACGCGCCGCGCAGCTTGAACGAGAACACCGGTTGCTGGTCCTCGCGCTTGAGCAGCACGCGCCGGCCCAGTCGCGCGCCGAGCAGCGGCGCTTCGTTCAGCGCCGATTCGCGCGCCACCTCGCCCACGCGCGCGGCGCGGATCTGCGCGAGCAGCGCGTCGTCGCCGTCGAGCGGCAGGGGCGTGGCTGCATTCACGCGGCGAGTGCGGTGGCCGGTTGCGCCACCTGCAGTACGTCGACCAGCTTGCGCGTCTGCTGCATGATCCGGCCCAGTCCGGCCTCGTCGCACTGCACGGTGAGGACCAGCCGCGAGACCGCCGGGTCGTGGGTGGGGCCGACGGTCAGCGTGTCGATGTTGTAGCCGCGTGCGGCGAACAGCCCGGCCACGCGCACCAGCGCGCCGGCTTCGTTCTGCAGCAGGATGGACA
>CALCWL010000342.1 GCA_937906285.1 uncultured Rhodanobacter sp.
CGCCATGCACAAGAAGGGCGACAAGGTCTCCGGCCAGATCAAGTCGATCACCGATTTCGGCGTGTTCATCGGACTGGAAGGCGGCATCGACGGCCTGGTGCACCTGTCCGACATCTCCTGGCAGGTGTCCGGCGAAGACCTCGTGCGCGACTTCAAGAAGGGCGAGGAGATCGAGGCGGTGGTGCTGGCCGTCGACCCGGAGCGCGAGCGCATCAGCCTCGGGATCAAGCAGATGGAGCAGGATCCGTTCGGCCAGTTCATGGCGGCCAACCCGCGTGGCACGATCGTCAACGGCACGGTCAAGGAAGTCGACGCCAAGGGTGCCGTGATCGACCTGGGCGAGGGCGTGGAGGGTTACCTGCGCGCCAACGACATCGCCAAGGAGCGCATCGACGACGCGACCCAGCACCTGAAGGTGGGCGACAAGGTCGAGGCCAAGTTCACCGGCATGGATCGCAAGGGTCGCCAGCTGGCGCTCTCGATTCGCGCCAAGGACGAGGAAGACGCCCCCGAAGCCGCGGTCGACTACTCTTCGGCCGCCAGTGGCACGACCAAGCTCGGCGCGTTGTTGAAGGAACAGTTCAACAAGGCCGACTGATCTCTCGTTGCAGGCACGACGCGGGGCGGCACGTCGCCGCCCCGCCGTTTCACGTCACGGACATTGGGGCCCATGACCAAATCCGAATTGATCGAAGCGCTGGCCAGGCGCCAGACCCACCTCGCGTTTGCCGATGTCGAGATGGCCGTCAAGAGCGTCATCGAACAGATGAGCCTGGCACTGGCCCAGGGCGAACGCATCGAGGTGCGCGGTTTCGGCAGCTTTGCATTGCACTACCGGCCGCCGCGGATGGGGCGCAACCCCAAGACCGGCGAAGCGGTGGCCCTGCCGGGCAAGCACGTTCCTCATTTCAAGCCGGGCAAGGAATTGCGCGAACGCGTCAATCTGGATCTGGAGAACCCTGCCGGTTGAGTCCATCGACCGGAGCATGCGAGGCAGGCGGCGCGAGCCGGTCCTGCCTTCTTTTTGCCTGCACGACGGTCGGCGGTGGCAGCGCCTGTGCCCGACTGCGCCAATCGGGTAAAGTTCGAGCATGCGATTGCTTGCCCTCATCATCCTGGCCGTTTTCGTCGCCGCCGGCATCGTGCTGGGCGCGTTGAATGCGGAAATGGTCGGTTACGACTTCGGCTTTGCCCAGTTGCCGTTGCCCAAGGGGGCCGCGCTGTTGGGCGCCCTGGTGGTGGGCTGGTTGCTGGGCGGGGTGACTGCATGGCTCGGCGTGCGGCCACGGCGTTCGCGGCGCACTCCGGGCGCGGACAGGAAGCCGCCGACCAAGCCATGAATCCCCTGTATGTGCTGGCCGCATTGCTCCCCGTCGCCTTCGTGCTGGGTTGGTGGGCTTCGCGCCTGGTCGTTGCGCGGCGGGCGGGCGTGGACGTCAGCACCTTGTCTTCGGACTATTTTCGCGGCCTGAACTACCTGCTCAACGAGGAGCAGGACAAGGCCATCGAAGTCTTCCTGAAACTCGCCGAGTACAACCGCGACACGGTGGAGACCCACCTCGCCCTGGGCAACCTGTTCCGCCGTCGCGGCGAAGTGGATCGCGCCATCCGGCTGCACCAGCACCTGGTCTCGCGGCCGGGCCTGTCGGAGGCGATGAAGACGGTGGCCCTGCTCGAGCTGGGCGAGGACTACATGCGCTCGGGCCTGCTCGATCGCGCCGAGGCCCTGTTTGCGGACCTGGTGGCGATGAATTCGCACGCACCTTCGGCGCTGCGCCATCTGATCGCGATCTACCAGCACGAGCGCGACTGGCACAAGGCGATCGAGCACGCGCGGCGACTGGAGGTGATGACCGGCGACGACGAGGCGCCGATGATCGCCCAGTTCTACTGCGAGCTCGCCGAGCGCGCGCGTCAGCATGGCGCGCGTGTCGAGGCGCGGGAATACTTGCATCAGGCGTTCGAATGCCAGACCGATTGCGTGCGCGCCTTCATGCTCACCGGGCGCCTGCATGCCGAGGATGGCCAGCACGCCGAGGCCATCGATGCGCTGGAGGCGGCGATCAAGGCTGACAGCGCCTTCACCCCCGACATTTTGCCGCCACTGCTCAACAGCTATGCCCGCGCGCAGCAGATGGACCGCGCCGAGACCTTCCTGCGCAACCTGATGGCACGCTATCACGGCGTTTCGCCGATCCTGGCGTTGACCAATCTGTATCGCCAGCGCGACGGCGAACGGATGGCGGTCGACTTTCTCACCGCGCAGTTGCGCCAGCGGCCGTCGGTACGCGGGCTGATGACCCTGCTCGACGCCACGATGGACAAGATCGAGGGCGAGGCGCGCGAGAATTTCCTGATCCTGCGCGATCTCACCCGCAAGCTGCTCGAAGGGCAGGCGATGTACCGCTGCAACCGGTGCGGGTTCGGCGCCAAGGCGCACCACTGGCAATGCCCCAGCTGCAAGAGCTGGAGCACGATCCGGCCGATCCACGGGGTGGCCGGCGAGTGACATGACGATGCTGATGACCATCGGATGGTTGCTGGCGGCCTTTCTGCTCACCGCATTGCTCGTTCGCGGCGCGATCGACTACGCGCATCGCCGGGGCATGCTCGACCTGCCCGGACAACGTCGTTCGCACCAGGTGCCGACCCCGCGCGGCGGCGGCATCGGCATCGTCGTCGCCATGCTGGTGTGCCTGCCCGGCGTGGCCTGGAGCGTGCACGCGGAGCTTTCCGCGCCCGGGCTGCCGGGATTGTCCTGCGTGGCCTTGCTGCTGGTGGCGCTGGCGGGCTGGTGGGACGACCATCACCCGCTTCCGGCCTGGCCGCGACTGGCCGTGCAGTTGATTGCCTGCGCGTTGCTTTGCGTCGGGCTGCGGGCATGGTCGCCTGCCTGGTGGTGGTTGCCGTTGTTGCTGGTCGGCGGCGCGTGGAGCATCAACCTGCACAACTTCATGGATGGCATCGACGGCTTGCTGGCGCAGCAGGCTGCCTTCGTGGGCGGCGGCCTGGCAGTGCTCGCGTGGTCGGCGGACCTGCCCGCGCTGGCGCTTGCCGCCGCTTGCCTGGCGGCGTCGGCGCTGGCGTTCGGATGGTTCAATTGGCCGCCGGCGCGGATCTTCATGGGCGATGTGGGCAGCGGCAGCGTGGGCCTGCTGGTGTTCGCATTCAGTGCGATGCTGTGGCGGGAGAATCCGGCATGGCTGTGGCCGGCGTTGATTCTGTCGTCGGCGTTCGTGGTGGACGCCAGCCTTACCCTGCTGACGCGGATGTGGCGCGGGCGCCGCTGGTACAGCGCCCATCGTGAGCACCTGTACCAATGGTTGGCGCGCCGTGCCGGCAGTCACGCATCGGTGGATGCGGCCTACCTCGGCTGGAATGTGCTGGTGGCGGCACCGCTGGCCTGGTTGGCCTGGAGTCATCTGCACGCCGCCCTGGCGATTACCATGGTCGTTTATGCAGGGGCTGCGATCATGTGGTTGTATCTGAAACGTCGCCTGGTGCGGCGCCATCCGAGCAAGGGCCTCCATGTCACTGCGTAAGCTTGTCGGCTTCATTCACCCGCGGGTGGCGGTCGTGGTCCACGACCTGCTGATGGCGGCGCTGGCCTGGTGGATCGCCAAATGGCTGCGTTACACGCTGCGCCCGGACGAGGTATTCAGTTTCGAGCTGCTCGAGTTCCCCATGGTGCTGCTGGTGCAGGGGCTGATTTTCCGCTGGACCGGCCTCTACAAGAGCGTCTGGCGCTTCGCCAGCCTGCCGGATCTGGTGAACATCGTGCGTGCCGCAGTCATCGGCACGCTGGCGATCGGACTGTGCCTGTTCCTCTATGACCGCCTGCTGGGCGTGCCGCGTTCGGTGTTCCTGCTGTACCCGGGCCTGCTCGCCGTGTTGCTGGGCGGCCCCCGGCTGGCCTATCGCTACTGGAAGGACAGCCGCGCCGATCTGTTCAAGGGGAGCGATGCCAAACGGGTGCTGATCGTCGGCGCCGACCGTGCCGGCGAAGTGCTGTCGCGCGATCTGCGCCGCGACAACCGTTATGCGGTGGTCGGCTTCGTCGACGATGCACCCAGCCTGCGAGGAGCCAGCATCAACGGCCGTCCGGTGCTGGGCCGGCTTGACGAGTTGCCCGAGCTGGTGCGCAGCGCGGCGGCCGACATGCTGCTGATCGCCATGCCCGGCGCCACGACGGCCGAGATGCGGCGCGTGGTCGCCCTGTGCGACAGCACCGATCTGCCCTACCGCACGGTACCGCGCATCGAGGACATCGTGGCGGGCCGCGCCCAACTGAACCAGATCAAGGAGGTGGCGATCGAGGATCTGCTCGGTCGCGACACGGTAGAACTGGACTGGACCGCGATCCGCGAGACCTTGAGCGGGCGGCGCGTGCTGATCACCGGCGGCGGCGGCTCGATCGGATCGGAACTGTGCCGGCAGGTGGCGCGGCTAGGCGCACAGGCGCTGACCGTGGTGGAGCTGAGCGAGTACAACCTGTACCGGATCACCCAGGAGTTGCGCAACCATTTCCCGGAACTGATCCTCGATGGCATCCTGGCCAATTGCTGCGATCAGATGGCGATGCGCAAGGTGTTTGCGGAGGCGCAGCCGCAGGTGGTGTTCCATGCCGCGGCGTACAAGCACGTGCCGATGCTGCAGGGCCAGCTGCGCGCCGCGTTCTGCAACAACGCGCTGGGTACCCGCACGGTGGCCGATGCAGCCTGTGCGGTCGGGGTGGCGTGTTTCGTGCTGATCTCCACCGACAAGGCGGTCAACCCCACCAGCGTGATGGGCGCCTGCAAGCGCGTGGCCGAAATCTACTGCCAGAACCTCGACGCGCAGACCGATACCCGCTTCATGACCGTGCGCTTCGGCAACGTGCTGGATTCGGCCGGGTCGGTGGTGCCGCTGTTTCGCCGACAGATCCGCGACGGCGGCCCGGTCACCGTGACGCATCCGGAAATCTCGCGCTACTTCATGACCATTCCCGAGGCCTGCCAGCTGATTCTGCAGACCGCCAGCATCGGCAAGGGTGGCGAGATCTTCGCCCTCGACATGGGCGAGCCGGTGAAGATCCGCGACCTGGCCGAGCAGATGATCCGTCTGGCGGGCAAGAAGCCCGGCAGCGAGATCCCGATCGTCTACACCGGCCTGCGCGCGGGCGAGAAGCTGTTCGAGGAATTGTTCCATCCGCTGGAGAACTACAGCGCCACCGCGCACGCCAAGATCTTCCTGGCGCAGCATCGCGAGGTGTCGTGGGAGTTGCTGCAGGCCCTGCTGCACAAGGCCGCCGAGGCGGCCGACGTTTTCGATGAGGAAGAACTTCGCCGCTGCGTGTCCAGCCTGTTGCCTTCGTTCCGCTGGAGCGAAGCGGCGCAGCCGGACAACGTGGTGTCGATCCGCCGCGCCAACCCGGAGATCAATGAGTGAGCAAGCCCCTGCGCAAAGTGGTGTTTCCCGTGGCCGGACTCGGCACGCGCTTTCTGCCGGCAACCAAGGTGGTCGCCAAGGAAATGCTGCCGGTGCTCGACAAGCCGCTGATCCAGTACGCCGTCGACGAGGCGGTGGACGCGGGCGCCGACACCCTGGTGTTCGTCACCAACCGCTACAAGCACGCGATCGCCGACTACTTCGACAAGGCCTACGAACTGGAATCGAAGTTGCACGAGAAAGGCAAGGCCGAACTGCTGGCGCTGGTGCAGGGCACCTTGCCGCGGCACGTGCGGGCGATCTTCGTGACCCAGCCCGAGGCGCTCGGCCTCGGCCACGCCGTGCTGTGCGCCAAACCCGTGGTCGGCGACGAGCCGTTCGGCGTGATCCTGCCCGATGACCTGATCTGGAATGGTGCGGGCAAGGGTGCGCTGCGGCAGATGGCCGAGCTGGCCGAGGCGCAGGCCGCCGGCGTGATCGCGGTGGAGGAAGTGCCGCACGAGCAGACCGACAAGTACGGCATCGTCGATGCCGTGCCGGTCGACGAGCGCAGCGCGCAGATCCGCAGCATGGTCGAGAAACCCAAGCCGGCCGACGCACCGTCGAACCTGGCCGTGGTCGGTCGCTACGTGCTGCCGGGCCGCATCTTCCAGTTGCTGGAGCAGACCACGCCCGGCGCCGGCGGCGAGATTCAGCTCACCGACGCGATCGACGCACTGCTGAAGGAGCAGGGCAAGGTGCTGGCCTACCGCTTCGAAGGCATCCGTTTCGATTGCGGCAACAAGGCCGGGCTGGTGCGCGCCACCATGCACATGGCGATGCAGGACCCGAAACTCGCGCCGACCGTGCGCGCGTTCCTCGGCCAGCTTTGAGCCACGGCTGCCGCAACGTCCGGGCATGAGGGATATGCTTGCCCGATTGCGGACACCGGTGCCAGCCGTCGCTGCAGCATGAAATCGTCTTCGCCCACTTCCTACTACCGCGCCACGGCCACGCCGTACTCGGCCTGGGCGCCGCTGCAGGGCAGCGCGCACGCGCGCGTCGCCGTGGTCGGCGGCGGCTTTGCCGGCCTGAACACCGCACTCGGACTGGCCGAGCGCGGCGTGCGCGACGTGGTACTGCTGGAACGCGAGCAGGTCGGCTTCGGCGCGTCCGGCCGCAACGGCGGCTTCGTCTTCGCCGGCTACTCGCTCGGCGAACAGGCGCTGCTCGATCAGCTGGGTGTAGCCCGTGCACAGGCGCTGTTCAAGCTCACCACCGAGGCGGTCGGACGGATCCGCCGGCGCGTGGCCGACTACGCGATCGCCTGCGATGCGGTCGACGAAGGCGTGATCTGGGCCAACTGGTTCCGCGATCCGGCCGTGCTGCGCCGGCGCCAGCAGTTGCTGGCCGACCACTACGACGTGAACTGGCACTGGCTGCCCGAGGCGGAGTTGCGCGCGCTGGTGCGCAGCGAGCGCTACCACGATGGCCTGTACGAACGCGACGCGCTGCACCTGCATCCGCTCAACTACGCGATCGGCCTGGCCGCCGCGACAGCCGGGCAGGGTGTGCGCATCCACGAGCACAGCGGCGTGCGCAGCCTCGTGCGCGAAGGCCTGCAATGGCGCCTGCGCACGGCGCATGGCGAGCTGCTGGCCGATCAGGTGGTACTGGCCTGCGGCGGCTATCTGGCCGGGCTGCGCAAACCGATCGACCGGGCGATCCTGCCGATCGCCACGTACGTGATGGTGACCGAGCCGCTCGGCGAACGCCTGGACGAGTGCCTGCACACCCGCGCGGCAATCTACGACAGCCGTTTCGCGTTCGACTACTATCGCGCGCTACCCGACACGCGATTGCTGTGGGGCGGGCGCATCTCGATACTCAACCGCTCGCCGCGCGGCGTGCAGCGCCTGCTGACGAAGGACCTGCTACGGGTATTTCCGCAACTGAAAGGCGTGCAGATCGACCATGCCTGGTCGGGCCTGATGAGCTACGCGCGGCACCAGATGCCGCAGATCGGCGGCGACGACCATGGCCTGTGGTGGGCCCAGGCCTTCGGTGGCCATGGCCTGGCGCCGACCTGCGCAGCCGGCGAACTGCTGGCGGCGGCGATCGCCGAGGGCGACGACCGCTGGAAGCAGTTCGCCGACTACGGCCTTGGCAGTACCCATCGCCCATTCGGCTATCTTGCGGCGCAGGCGAGCTACTGGTGGCAGCAAAGCCGCGATTGCCTGAAAACGAGGCTGGAAGGATGAGTGCAACGAATCCCCCCGAAATCAGCTGGGCCGATTTCGAGAAAGTGCTGCTCGTCGCCGGCACAGTGACGAAAGTGGAACCGTTCCCCGAGGCGCGCAAGCCAGCGTGGAAGGTATGGGTGGATTTCGGTCCCTACGGCGAGAAGAAGACCAGCGCGCAGATCGCCGCGCTGTACCGCGGGGAAGATCTCGTCGGGCGGCAGGTCGTGGGCGTGATCAACTTCCCGGAAAAACAGATCGGCCCGTTCCGCTCGCAGTTCCTGCTGACCGGCTTTCCCACCGACCAGGGCGTGGTGGTCACGGCGGTCGAGCGACCGGTACCGAACGGCACCCGGCTGGCCTGAGCGTGTCGTGCCCGCAATTTGTCAGCGATGCGCCCGCGCGAGCGCCGCGCCATCGGCGAGCATGGCGGCCTCGTCCCCACGGAATCCCCGGCATGAATCCATTTTTCCGTGCGCTGTGGTTTGTTGCCGCCTTGACGGCGGCGGGTTTCGCGCAGGCGGATGATGCGCGCTGGAGCGCGCCGCAGCAGCCGTTCCGCATCTACGGCAACAGCTGGTACGTGGGCACGCAGGGGCTGAGCGCAATCCTGATCACCTCGCCGCAGGGCCATGTGTTGATCGACGGCACGCTGCCAGGCAACGTGACGCAGATCGAGGCGAACATCCGCGCGCTCGGCTTCCGCCTGCGCGACGTGAAGCTGATCCTGAACTCGCATGCGCACTTCGACCACGCCGGCGCCATCGCCGGGCTGGCGCACGACAGCGGCGCCACGGTGGCGGCCAGTGCGGCTGGGGCGAAGGAGCTGCGCTCCGGCGGCAACGACCCGGATGATCCGCAGTACGGCATGGCGACACGCTACCCGGCGGTGGCATCAGTGCAAGCGGTCGCCGATGGCGCGACGGTGCGGGTGGGGCCGATCGCGGTCACGGCGCACTACACGCCGGGACACACGCCCGGCAGCACGTCGTGGACCTGGCGGTCATGCGAGAACGAACGTTGCCTGGCGCTGGCCTACGTCGACAGCCTCACCGCGCTCGCCCGCGATGGCTTCCGCTACAGCGATGATCCCGCGCGCGTGGCGGCTTTCCGCCGCTCCTTCGCGACGATCGCCGCCTTGCCGTGCGATATCCTGATCACCCCGCATCCCGAGGCCAGCGGTTTCATGCAGAAGATCGCTGCACGTGACCGCGAGCATTCGCCGGCGGCGCTGATCGACACCGGTGCTTGCCGCGCCTATGCCGCGGCGGCGGAACCGCGCTTCGAGGCACGCCTGGCGAAAGAGCGGCAGGACGCACGCGGGCAGTGAAGCAGCCGCGAACGATGCTCAGCGGTCCAGCCACACCTCCAGCCCCTGCGCGTTCAGCTCAATGTCCATGTCCAGCAACTGGCGCAGCGTGTCGCGCCCCTGCTGCCAGCCATGGGCCGCGGCGCGGGTCGCGTACAGATCAGTCAGCGATTCCGCCAGCACGGCATGCCGGTCAGGCCGGCCGTGCGCAGCGCGGGCCAGTTCGACCATCGCGTCGATCTGCACGTGCAGGTCCGCCGCCAGCCGCCCGACTTCCTCCACCCGGCCATAGTGGGTGAGGTACATCGCCTGCGGCCGCAGCGCGACGAGCCGGTCGATCGAGGCGTGCAGCGCTTCCGGATCGAACTGCACCGGCGAGGTGGTGGGCAGGATGAACGGCCCCTGCGCCGTGTCGAAGTCGCGATAGGACAGGCCGAACACGTCGCCGGTGAAACAGACGTTGGCGCGGGCGTCGTGAATGGCGTTGTGGTGGCGCGCGTGGCCCGGCGTGTCGAGGCAGCGCAGGGCGCGGCCGGCAAGGTCGACGACGTGGCCGTCTGCCGCCTCGACGACGCGCTCGGCGGGAATCGGCCGCAGCCGTCCATACGTCTGTTCCATCACCGACTCGCCGTAGACCGCGCTGGCGCCGGCCCACAGCACCGAAGGGTCGATCATGTGGCGCGCCCCGCGCGGGTGCACCACCAACTTCGCGTTCGGCAGCCGTGCGATCAATTCGCCGGCGCCGCCGGCATGGTCCAGGTGCACGTGGGTGAGGATCAGCCAGTCCACCGCGGCCGCGGTGATCCCGGCATCGCCCAGCGCCGCCAGCATGCGCGGCACGGCGAAGTTCGTGCCGCAGTCGATGAACGCGCCGCGACCACCCTCGACGATCAGGTATGCCGCGTCGAACCGGGGCCGCACGAAGCCGGTGTCGATGGTGTGGATGCCGTGGGTGGGTGCCATGTCTGCCTCGCGAACCGGACGATCCGCCGAGGGTAGCAAGCCGCGGCGGTGCGGGCACCTGCACCGTGGTCGCGCGCGGGAACCTTTGGGCAGCCCGTTGCATCGGATCGTTTGCTGCTCAATTCATCAACGTGCCAATGGGGGAAACGACATGCTGCTCTATGCGATTCTGGTTTTTGCGGTCGCCGCCATCGGCGGACTGGTACTGGCTTACAGCGTGCTGCGTGGCAAACTGGCGCCGTGGGCGATCTCGCTGCTGCATGCGCTGCTGGGCGCCAGCGGCCTGGTGCTGCTGATCCTGGTGGTGCTGCAGGGCGCGGCACCGGGACGACTCACCGCGGCGCTGGCCCTGCTGGTGCTGGCCGCGCTGGGTGGTTTCTTCCTCGCCTCGTTCCACTTGCGCAAGCAGGTCGCGCCGAAGGCCGTGGTGTTGGTGCACGCCGGTGTCGCGGTGGTCGGCTTCCTGACCCTGCTCAGCCTGCTGCTGGCCTGAGCCGCCACCATGCGCCATCCGCTGCACCCGGCCCTGGTGCATTTCCCGATCGCCTGCTGGTCGCTGGCCACCGCGGCGGATCTGGCCAGCCTGGCCTTCGGCGAGCCGGCATGGCGGTTTGCCGGCATGCTGCTGCTGGCGGGAATCGGTTTTTCGATTCCCGCCATGCTGGCCGGCCTGGTCGAACTGGCCAAACTTGCCCAGGACAGTCCGGCGCTCAAGGATGTCAACCGGCACATGCTCATGGTGATGGCCGCGCTCAGCTGTTATCTGGCCAGCCTGTTTCTGCGCCTGCGCGGCATGCACTTCGTCGAACCGGACCTGCTCGCGGTCGGGCTGAGTGTGCTGGGCTTCCTGTGCCTGGGCGTGGCCGGTTGGCTGGGCGGCAAGCTGGTGTACGGGCACCGGCTCGGGATCAGCCCGCCCGACGGAACGTGAGATTGATGCGGGTCTCGCCCAGCAACGGGTGATGATTCGGCTTCAACGGCAGCACGCCGTGATGGTGCAGCCGCGCCGCTCCGCCCCACACGACCACGTCACCGTGCGCCAGCGGCACGCGCTGCGTGCGGTCCACACGTCGTGGTCCGCCGAACAGGAACACCGCCGGGATACCCAGCGAGACCGACACGATCGGCTGCTCGAAGTCGCGCTCGTCGCGGTCCTGGTGCAGGCTCAGCCGGGCGCCGGGTTCGTAGCGGTTGAGCAGGCAGGCGTCCGGCACGAAGCCGGCAAAGCCGGCGCGTGTGGCCGCGGCACCGGCCAGTTGCAGGAACACCGGTGGCAGCGGCGGCCACGGTCGGCCGCTGTCCGGGTCGACCGGGTCGTAGCGATAGCCGCGGCGGTCACTGACCCAGCCCAGCGGCCCGGCATTGGTCATCGCCACCGACATGCGCAGGCCGCCGGGCGTGACCAGGTGGCGGAACGGCGCCTGCGCCGCAATCACCGCGACCGCCTGCAGCAGCGGCGTTTCCTCGACCAGCGCGAAGCCGCGCAGCACCACCGCGCCATCGGCCAGCGGCTCGTCGCGGCTGGGCGTCTGGGCGGTGGCGAACAGGTCGCTGGTGATCATGCGGCATCGTGGAAGATGATGCCGAGCGTGTGCCGGCGACCGCTGCGCACGCGGCTGACGCCATGGCGCAGGTTCACCCGGTAGCTGCCGCGGGCGCCCTGCACTGGCCGCTGCTGCACCGCGAACAGCACCGCATCGCCCTGGCGCAGCGGTACCACTTCGGCGCGCGACTGCATGCGCGGGCGCTGCTCGGTCAGCACGAATTCGCCGCCGCGGAAATCGCGTCCCGGTTCGGACAGCAGGATCGCCAGCTGCAGCGGAAACACGTGCTCGCCGTACAGGTCCTGGTGCAGGCAGTTGTAGTCGCCGGCGCCGTACTGCAGCAGCAACGGGGTGGGGCGACGCTGGCCGGCGACGCGGCAGCGCGCGATGAACTCGGCATGCGTGGCGGGGTAGCGCACGGCCAATCCCATCGACGCGTTCCAGCGGTTCGCGATCGGCACCAGTTGCGGATAAACCGCATGGCGCAGCCCGGCCACCAGCTCGGGGAGGGGGTAATCGAAATAGCGGTATTCGCCACGGCCGAAACCGTGGCGGCCCATCAGCACGCGGCTGCGGAAGCGGCCGTCGTCCGCATACATGCCAGCCAAGGCCGCGCATTCCTGCGGCGACAGCAGGGCTTCCAGCGTCGCGCAGCCGTGCGCATCGAGCTCATCGGCGATGCTCGCCCAGTCGTACCCGTGCAGCCGCGCCCCGGTATCGGCGGGCGCTTGCAGTTGCGCATTCATGCCTTCGCCTCGCGATCCAGCAGCGCACGCTTGCGCGGCACGCCCCAGCGGTAGCCGGACAGGCCGCCGTCGTTGCGCACCACGCGATGGCACGGGATCGCCACCGCCAGCAGGTTGCTGGCGCAGGCTTGTGCCACCGCACGCGCTGCGGTGGGCGCGCCGATGCGCCGCGCGATCTCGCCGTAGCTGGCGGTGCTGCCGGCCGGGATCTCGCGCAGCGCCCGCCACACGCGCTGCTGGAAGGCGGTGCCGCGCACGTCCAGCGGCAAGTCCAGGCCGATCGCCGGCGCCTCGATGAAGCCGACCACCTGTGCCACCAGCCGCTCGTAGTCGCGGTCGCCGCCGATCAGCCGGGCCTTGGGAAAGCGATCCTGCAGCTCGCGCGCGAGCGCGTCGGGGTCGTCGCCGAGCAGGATCGCGCAGACACCGCGCGCGCTCTGCGCCACCAGGATCGCCCCCAGCGAGCATTCACCGATGGCGAAGCGGATGGCGCTGTCGGCGCCGCCGGCGCGGTAGCTGGAGGGCGTCATGCCCAGCACCTGGTTCGCCGTTTCGTAGAAACGGCTGCTGGCGTTGTAGCCGGCGTCGAAGATCGCCGCGGTCACCGAGGCACCGTGCTCCAGCTCGCTGCGCACGCGGCGGTTGCGATGCGCCGCGGCGTACTGCTTCGGGGTCACCCCGGTGACCGCCTTGAACACGCGGTGGAAGTGGAACGGACTGAGCCCGCTCGGCTTCGCCAGCTGCTCGAGCGTGGGCGCCGTCTCGGCCTGCTCGATCGTGCGGCAGGCGGCGGTGACCATCGCCGCGTGCTGCTGCGCCAGCGACGGCTGGTCGGGGTGGCAGCGCTTGCACGGGCGAAAGCCGGCGCGTTCCGCCTCGGCGGCGGTGGCGTGGAACGCCACGTTCTCGGGGCGGGCCGGGCGCGCCGCGCAGGACGGGCGACAGTACACGCCGGTGCTGCGCACGGAGTAGAAGAAGCTGCCGTCGGCCTGCGCGTCGCGCGCCTGCACCGCGAGCCAGCGCGGGTCGGCGAGGGTGGCGGCACGTGCGGCCTGTTTTTCAGGAGTCTTCATGGCTGTTCCTTCCGTCGGATTATCGCTCAAGGCGCAATCTACGGACCGGCAACCGCCGCGGCACTCCGGGTCTTGCGGTCGAATTCGAAGCGGGCCGCGCCGGCTCCGTTCGGAGAGCCGGCGCGCCGGGCTTCGCGCGACGCTCAGGGCGCGGTATCGACCAGCACCAGCTCGGCGTCTTCCAGCGCGGTGACCTTCAGCGTCGACTC
>CALCWL010000343.1 GCA_937906285.1 uncultured Rhodanobacter sp.
GTGGACACCGGCATGAACAGCCTGATCCGCCCCGCGCTGTACGACGCCTGGCACAAAATCGTCAACCTCAGCCGGCTCGGCGAACCGGCCACGGCGCTGTACCAGGTGGTCGGTCCGATCTGCGAGAGCGGCGACGTGCTGGGCACCGACCGCCGCCTGCAGGAGGCGCAGGAGGGCGACGTGATCCTGATCGCGCAGACGGGCGCCTACGGCAAGGTGATGTCCTCGCACTACAACCTGCGCGACGAGGCCGACGAGGTAGTGATCGACGACTGATCCGGCGCGCGGCTGTCCAGCTCTTTGGCCGGCGAAAGCCATCGAACGGGCACCGCCCGACGCTAGAATCAGCCTGTTCGCTCCCGACGATGCGGGCGATGGAGAAAGATGTGAGTCACACGATGCAACCGCGCCTCACCCAGGTCTTCCGCTTCGTGCGCTGCAGCTACGCCGATGGCGTGGCCGAGCTGGCGTATGCGTTCGACGACGGCGAGGAGCTGGTCGAGACGATCCGCTTTCCGCAGGCGCCGGTGGTTCCGGCCGAGCGGCGCGCGGCGTTCGATGCGGCGCTGAAGCTGCTGCACCTGGTCGCCGGCGTCAGCTACTACAAGGCCGGCGTGCCGCCGAAGATCGAGCTGGCCGATGGTCCGCTCGACGATGCCACCGCCGAGCTGCTGGAACAGCTGTACCTGCACGGGCTGGCCGAGTTCGCCTATCGCAACGGGCTGGATCTGCGCGGGCGGATCAACTTCCCGCGTGGCGGCAGCACGCCCACGGTCGGCGCGCTGGAGTTGCCGAAACGCACTCTGGTGCCGATCGGCGGCGGCAAGGATTCGCTGGTGGCGGTGGAGGCGATCAAGTCCATCGGCGGCGAGGCGACCGCGGTATGGGTCGGCAATTCCGCGCTGATCGCGGCCTGCGCCGAACGCACCGGCCTGCCCACCTTGAACATCCAGCGCGAGCTGGCGCCGGGCCTGTTCGAACTGAACCGGCTGGGCGCGTGGAACGGGCACATCCCGGTGACCGCGGTGAATTCGGCGATCCTCGTCGTGGCGGCGATCCTGTACGGCTACGACTCCATCGCGTTCGCCAACGAGCGCTCTGCCTCGGCCGCCACGCTGGAGTACGACGGCCAGCAGGTGAACCACCAGTGGAGCAAGAGCCTCGCGTTCGAGACGCTGCTGGGCGACTGGCTGCGCACGCGCGTGGCCAGCGACCTCGACTACTGCTCGCTGCTGCGGCCGTACTCGGAGCTGGCGATCACCCGCGCGTTCGCGAAACTGACGCCGTACTTCGACGTGTTCTCCAGCTGCAACCGCAACTTCAGGCTGCTCGGCCCGAAGCCGGTGGACCGCTGGTGCGGGCAGTGCCCGAAATGCCACTTCGTGTTCCTCGCGCTGGCGCCGTTCCTGCCGAAGCCGCGGCTGCTGGCGATCTTCGGGCGCAACCTGCTGGATGACGAGAACCAGGCCGCCGGCTTCGATGCACTGCTGGAATACCAGGACCACAAGCCGTTCGAATGCGTGGGCGAGGGCGCCGAGGCACGCGCGGCGATGCATGCGCTGAGCCAGCGGCCGGAGTGGCAGGAAGATGCCCTGGTCGCGCGCTTCCGCAGCGAGATCCTGCCGCAGCTCGACGTGGCGCAGCTGGCGCTGGAACCGTGGCTGCAGCCGTCGCCCGAGCATCGCGTGCCGCGGCGGCTGCAGCCGGCGCTGGCGGCGATCGGTTGATGCGCTTCGCCGATCTTCGCGACCGCCGCGTCGCGGTCTGGGGTTTCGGTCGCGAAGGCCATGCCGTGATCAAGGCGCTGCGCGCGCAGTTGCCGGAACAGGCGCTGACCCTGTTCTGCAGCGCCGCCGAAGTCGACGCCGCGCGCGCGTTCGGCGCGGCGCTGGACATCGTCGCCGGCGAACCGGATGCCGCGATGCTGGCCCGCTTCGAGGTGGTGGTGAAGTCGCCCGGCATTTCGGCGTACAAGCCGGCCTTGCTGGCCGCGCAGGCACGGGGTACGCGGTTTACCTCCGGCACCGCGCTGTGGTTCGGCGAGAACTCCGACGCACGCGTGATCGCCGTCACCGGAACCAAGGGCAAGAGCACCACCAGCGCACTGCTCGCGCACTTGGCGCGCAGCGTGGGCGTGCGCACCGCGCTGGCCGGCAACATCGGGTTGCCGCTGCTGGAGCTGCTCGGCCAGCGCGCGGAGCTGTGGGTGATCGAGCTGTCCAGCTTCCAGACCGGCGAGGCCGGCCCGCTGGAACTGGGCGTGGTCACCAGCCTGTACGAGGAACACCTGGACTGGCACGGCTCGCGCGAGCGCTACGTGGCCGACAAGCTGAAGCTGGCCGACGTGTCGGGCCAGTTGCTGGTCAACGGCCTGCAACCGAATCTGCTGCAGTACACCGCTGCGCATCCGCATCGCCTCGTGTTCGGCACGCCGGAAGGCTGGCACGTGCGCGACGGCATGATCTGCCGCGGCGCACAGGCCGTGTTCGACAGCGTCGCGCTGGCGGCACCCGGCCTGCACAACGCGCTCAACGCCTGCGCCGCGCTGACCGCGCTGGAAACGCTGGGCCTCGACGCGATCGCGGCGGTGCCCGCATTGGCCACGTTCCGCCCGCTGCCGCACCGCCTGCAACCGCTGGGCGAACACGACGGTTGGCACTGGGTCAACGACTCGATCAGCACCACGCCGCTGGCCACGCTGGCCGCGCTGGAAAGCCTGCACGGCCGCGCGGTGACCGTGCTGGTCGGCGGCCATGACCGTGGGCTGGACTGGACACCGTTCGTCGAGGCGATGCGCACGGCGCCCGCGCACGCCATCGTCTGCATGGGCGCCAACGGCGCACGCATCGAGGCGGCGCTGCGCGGAGCGGAAATCCATTGCCCGGTCGTGCGCACCGCCGATCTCGCCGGCGCCGTGGCCGCGGCGAAGACGCTCGCCCCGCGCGGCGGTGTCATCCTGCTCTCGCCCGGTGCACCCAGCTTCGACCAGTTCAGGGACTACGCCGAACGCGGCCGCCGCTTCGCCGAGCTGGCCGGTTGCGATGTCGCCATCATCGGCATCGAGGGCCTGGGTGTCAGCTGACTCGATCCACTGATCGTGTGGCGTGTCGCGAAGGATGACGGACGGCGAGGCGTCGGCCGACTTGTTGCGTCTGTGGGTGTCTGCTATTCAACCCGCTGCGCACGTTGCATGGATGACCTGCGCGGGGGACACCTATGAAAAGGGGCGGGAACGGGAGATTCGCGATGGCCATCCGTGGCACGCCGAACGCACGCGAGGTGGCGCCATCGGGGGCCCCGCGGCGCGGCTGGCTGAAGCCGATGGCGGCATTCGGGCTTGCGCTCCTGGCGACAACCACAGCTTGCGAGGCGTATGCGATGGGAAAGATGTGTCTGTTTTCCGCCGTGAAAGGGGTGGTACTCGATCATGGCAGGCCGGTCGATGGCGCCGTCATCGAACGCAGCTACAAGTGGGCATGGAAGGATCGGTCGGGAAGCGACAGCGCAACGACCGATGCGCAGGGTGCGTTCTCCCTGCCGGCGATCTGGGGGCGTTCGCTGCTGGGTTCGATTTTGCCGCATGAGCCGTTCGTGACCCAGACGATCCTCATCAAACACAAAGGCAAGAGCTACGAGGCCTGGCTTTCCGACAAGCGTGGTTACAAGGAAAACGACGAACTTGATGGCAGGCCGATTTCGCTGATGTGTCGACTGGAGGCCGAGCCGGCACGCCATGGCAAGGTTTTCGGTATCTGCGAACCGCAGTAAAAAAATTTCCAAGGAGGGATGCATGAACACACTCACACCGGATCAGGCAGCAGCAATTGCCAGTGGCGTTTACTTCCTGCGTGAAAGTACGGTCAGCGAATCCGTTGCGCGTAATCGCGTGTTGGGCAGCGAAGGCCTGTTCAGTGTCACCGATAGCTCCCGTTTCGAAGGATTCTCGGGCGGGCTTTACGGGTTCAAGATGCTCAGCGGCTTCGGCTACATCGCCGAGGGCATCGGGAAGCATCAAGGCGAAATTCTTGTAGCCACGCGCGGCACCGCGATCGCGATTGACTGGTTGACCAATGCCAGCGTCGGGCTGCAGCGCGGCCCCGGTGGCGAACTGGTGCACGTTGGCTTCCATGAGGCATGGAAATCCATGGCTCCTGACATCAGCCGCTTTCTGCGCGGACGCCACCCTTCCGTCATCCACTGTGTGGGCCACAGCCTGGGCGGCGCACTCGCCACGCTCAACGCCGACTACTTCTCCAGCATCCGCGCAGGGAAGGTCAAGCTGTACACCTTCGGCTCGCCACGCGTCGGCACGTCGATGTTTGCGCAAAGCCTGGACCACCGCGTCGGTGCGGCAAGCATCCGTCGGACATTCCATTGTGCCGATGTGGTGCCGATGGTTCCGCTGTTTCCGTTCTTCCACGTGCCGGCGGCGACGCCGGGGTATCAGCTGGGCAACGGATCGAGGGGACTGGTCAGTTCGCAGGCGCATGACATGGAAAAGAGCTATACAGCCGGCGTTTCCGGCCAAAGCTGGACTGCGCTGCGCAACCGTGACCTGGGCAACGACCACAAGATGAACGTGCAGCTCTGGCTGGAGCAGGTCAGCGTGGGCAGCGCCGGGATCGTGATGGGCAGCACGTGGGTGCTCGCGATGATCTGCAACGCGCTTACCTGGCTGTTGGACAAGGCAGCGCTGCTGGTGTTTTCGGGGTTGAGCGCCGGTATCACGTCGAGCCTGACCGTGCTGGATCAACTGGCCTTGCTGCTGGCCAGAGGCGCTGCGTTGTCCAGCGAGATTTCCACCCATCTAGCGACCATCATCGCGGTCATTTTTCGCTTTCTCGGTCGCTCCATGGCGGCGGGTGCGTCGATGACGGTGAGCTTCATTCGCTGGGTACTGGATCTGTTCTACCACTGGGTCGCCACGGTCGCTGGTCGCGCGCTTTCGGCCTTGCGTTGAGTGGCACTCCAGGTGTGGCGTGTTTGCTACGCTTGAACCGTCATGCAAGTGGATCGACGGAAACCCCATGAAGATCCGTGAGAGCGGCATGCCCGACGAAGCCCGGCGGGCGAGTTTCTTCGGTGGCGAGGCGGCGGTCTGGAGCTGTTCAGTGCGGTGCAGATGCAAGGCGACGTGATCGAGTTTGGCTGTGGCTATGGCTCGTTCACGGCAGGCAGGGCGCGATGCATCCGGCCTGCCGTCGCCGCGTGTCGCTCGCCCGGCTTCGACGGCGCCATGACGGCGGCCGTGGCATGCTTGGCGTCTCGTTTTTTTCCGGGGTACGCAGCATGCAATACCGTCGTGTCGGCCGATCCGGCCTGCAACTGTCCGCGCTGTCGTTCGGCGCCTGGGTCACCTTCGGCCGCCAGGTCGGGCGCAGTGAAGCGCGCGAGATGCTGGCGCTGGCGCACGATCGCGGAGTGAACTACTTCGACAACGCCGAGACCTACAACAACGGCGTGGCCGAGCAGGTGATGGGCGACGTGCTGGCGGATCTGCGCTTTCCGCGCGACAGCTATTGCGTGTCCAGCAAGGTGTTCTTCGGCGCCGTGGACGAGCCGTTGCCGACCCAGCGCGGCTTGTCGCGCAAGCATGTGATCGAGGCCTGTCACCAGGCCATGCAGCGCCTGCGCGTGGATTATCTGGACCTGTATTTTTGCCATCGCCCGGACCCGGACACGCCGATCGAAGAAACCGTGGCGGCGATGGATACCCTCGTGCGCCAGGGCAAGGTGCTGTACTGGGGCACCAGCGAGTGGCCAGCCGAGGCGATCGAGGAGGCCCACCGCGTGGCGCGCGAGAACCGTTTCTATGCGCCCGTGGTCGAGCAGCCGCAATACAACCTGCTGCATCGCGAGCGAGTGGAGCGCGAATACGCGCCGCTGTACGAGAAGTACGGCATGGGCACCACGATCTG
>CALCWL010000344.1 GCA_937906285.1 uncultured Rhodanobacter sp.
CCAGCAAGGCGCTGGCAGGTGTCGGGGTGATGTTCTACCTGCTGCTCGCCCTGCGGGCGAAGTTGCACGAGCAGGGCGCTTTCGGCGCGGCGAAACCCGACTTGTCGGCGCTGCTCGACCTGGTCGCCCTGGGCACGGTGGCCGACTTGGTGCCGCTGGATTTCAACAACCGTGTGCTGGTCGAGGCCGGCCTGCAGCGCATGCGCAGCGGCCGCGCCTGCGCCGGCATCGCCGCGCTGGTCGAGGCCGGCAAGCGCAGCCTGGCCACGCTGTGTTCCACCGATCTGGCGTTTGCCGTGGGGCCGCGGCTGAACGCGGCGGGACGGCTGGAAGACATGCGCCTGGGCGTCGCCTGCCTGCTCACGGACGACGTGGCACAGGCGCGCCGTTACGCAGAGCAGCTCGACGCGATCAACCGCGAGCGGCGCGAGCTGCAGGCCTCGATGGTGGCCGAGGCCGAAGTGATGGCGGCGGGCCTGGGGCACGTCGACGCGGTCGGCGTGGCGCTGTACGAGCCGTCGTGGCATGCCGGCGTGGTCGGCCTGGTTGCCTCGAAACTCAAGGAGCGGCTGCACCGTCCGGTGGTCGCCTTCGCCCCGGCGAGCGAAGACGACACCGAAAACCTGCGGGGGTCCTGCCGCTCCATCCCCGGCTTCCACATCCGCGACGCGCTGGCCGTGATCGATGCGCGCCAGCCCGGTCTGATCGAGCGCTTCGGTGGCCACGCAATGGCCGCCGGGCTGAGCCTGAAAACTGCCGATTACCCACGCTTCGCCGCTGCCTTCGATGCGATCGCGCGCGAGCTGATCGAGCCCGAACGCCTGCAGGCAGTGCTGTACACCGATGGCGAGTTGCCCCCCGGCGCCGCCACGCTGGTGCTGGCCCGGCAACTGCGTGCTGCCGGCCCGTGGGGCCAGGCCTTCCCCGAGCCGCTGTTCGACAACCTGTTCGATTGCGCCGGCTGGAAAGTGATGGGCGAGACCCACCTGCGCCTGCAACTGCGCGACCCGCGCGATGGCGCCGTGCACGACGCGGTGATGTTCAACGCCTATGGCGGTCAGCCGCCGCCGTCTCGGCTGCGCACCGCCTACGAGCTGACCATCAATGACTGGCAGGGCCGCGAGGCGCCGCGCCTGCTGCTGCGGCACATCGAGCCTGCCTGATCGGAACTGCATGCCTCCGACTTGCACGCTTTTCACGTCTGTGGGCTCAAACTGGCGTACCCCATCGCAGGAGCACGCCCGTGATCGCACAGATCGAAGGATTGCCTGCCGGCACGCTGGGTTTTCGCGCGCACGGCCA
>CALCWL010000345.1 GCA_937906285.1 uncultured Rhodanobacter sp.
CGCGGCGACAACGCGCACCACATGGTCGAGGCCTGCTTCAAGGTGGTGGCGCGCGCGCTGCGCCAGGCGATCGCCCGTTCCGGCAGCGAACTGCCCAGCACCAAGGGAACGCTGTGATGGGCGTGGTCCTGGTCGACGCCGGCGGCACCAACATCGGCTCGGTGCGCTACGCGCTGCAGCGGCTGGGCGTGGATGCCGCACTGACTGCGGACGCGGCGACGATCCGCGCCGCCGACAAGGTGATCCTGCCCGGCGTGGGCGCCGCCGGCCCCGGCATGGCGCGGTTGCGCGAACTGGGACTGGTCGACGTGCTGCGCTCGCTGGAACAGCCCGTGCTCGGTGTGTGCCTCGGCATGCAATTGCTGTGCGCGCATTCGGAAGAGGGCGACACCGCATGCCTCGGCGTGATCGACGCGCCGGTGCGCCGCTTCGTCGAAGCGCCGGGCTTGCGCGTGCCGCAGATGGGCTGGAATGGTTTGTCGGTCCAGCGCGACCATCCGCTGCTGGCTGGCTTGGACGACGGCGAGCAGGCCTATTTCGTGCACAGCTATGCGGTGCCGGTCGGCGACTGGACCCTGGCCACCGCCGACTACGGCGGTGCGTTCTCGGCGATGGTCGCATGCGGCAACTTTCACGGCATGCAGTTCCACCCCGAGCGATCCGCCGCCGTCGGCGCCCGGCTGCTGAAGAACTTCCTCGACCTATGAACTTCGACGTGATCCCGGCGATCGACCTGCGCGGCGGCCAGGTGGTGCGCCTGAAGCAGGGCGACTACGCGCAGCAGACCACCTATGCGGACGATCCGCGCGTCCTGGCGCGGCGTTATGCCGAGGCCGGGGCGCGCTGGCTGCATCTGGTCGACCTGGACGGCGCACGCTCGGGCAGTCTGGCCAATCTCGCGGTGATCCAGGCCATCGCCGCCGATGGCATGCCGATCCAGGCCGGCGGCGGCGTACGCGGTGAAGACGACTTGCGCCGACTGTTCGACGCCGGCGTGCAGCGTGTGGTGCTGGGCAGCGTGGCGATCCGCGAGCCCGAACTTGTGGCCGGCTGGCTGGACAGCCATGGTGCCGACAGGCTGACCCTCGCGCTCGATACGCGCCGCCTCGATGGTTGGTGGAGCCTGCCCAGCGCGGGCTGGACCGAAGTCGAAGCACGCACGCTGGACGAGCTGGCGCCGTGGTACGCCGCGCGCGGCGCACGCCACCTGCTGTGCACCGACATCGACCGCGACGGCATGCTCGCCGGCTTCAACCTCGATCTCTACCGCCATCTCGCGGCCACCGTGCCGTCGCTGGCGGTGCAAGCCTCCGGCGGCGTGCGCTCGCTGGACGACATACGCGCCGCGCGCGAAGCGGGCGCGCGCGGCGTGATTCTCGGCCGTGCCCTGCTGGAAGGTCGCTTCACCGTCGGGGAGGCCTTGGCATGCTGAGCCGCCGCATCATTCCCTGTCTCGACGTGCGCGACGGCCAGGTGGTCAAGGGCGTGCGTTTTCGCGATCACGTGGTGATGGGCAGCATCGTCGATCTGGCGCTGCGCTACCGCGACGAAGGCGCCGACGAGCTGGTGTTCTACGACATCACCGCCAGCCCGGAAGGGCGCAGCGTGGATCGCGACTGGGTGGAGAAGGTCGCGCGGGTGATCGACATCCCGTTCTGCGTGGCCGGCGGCATCCGCTCGGTCGACGAGGCGCGCGCGGTGCTGCATGCGGGCGCCGACAAGATCTCGGTGAACTCGCCGGCGCTGGCGCGTCCCGCGCTGATCGACGAACTGGCCGCCGCGTTCGGCGTGCAGTGCGTGGTGGTCGGCATCGACTCGCTGCGCGACGCCGACGGCGAGTGGCGCGTGCGCCAGTACACCGGCGATCCCGCGAAAATGCAGGCGCTGCCGCGCCGCACGCTGGACTGGATAGTCGAGGCACAGCGGCGGGGTGCCGGCGAGATCGTGCTCAATTGCATGGACAGCGACGGGGTACGCCGCGGCTACGACCTGGACCAATTGCGGGCCGCCCGCGCGATCTGCCAGGTGCCGTTGGTGGCCTCCGGCGGTGCCGGCGCTCCCGAACACTTCCGCGACGCCTTCGCCGAGGCCGACGTGGATGGCGCGCTGGCG
>CALCWL010000346.1 GCA_937906285.1 uncultured Rhodanobacter sp.
ACGGCGACTTGCATGGCGGTTCTCCTCGGCAATGCCGCAAGAATCGTCCTGCCGGGGGCGGGGGTCAATCCCGCAGGCGGCGTGCCGGCATTAGCCATTGGTCGAATGGCGCGCGCGCCCGGACCCGTTGCAGGAGACGCGACGGCGCTACACTGGCCGCCCTGTCGACTGCGAGGAGTTCGTCATGCGCGTCCTGGCTCACTGCAGTTTGCTGGCTGTGTTCCTCCTCGCTGCGAGCGCCCCGACGGCGGCTGCCAACCAGTTCAAGGACCTGTTGAACAAGGTCAGGCAGTCCACCCACGCCACGCCCGCGAACGGCAGCAACCTGCCGAGCAGCGATATCGCCGCCGGTCTCAAGGAAGCGCTGGCCAAGGGCACCACCCATGCGATCAACAGCCTCGGTCGCGACGGCGGCTTCTGGAACAACGCCAGAGTGCGCATCCCGTTGCCGGGCAAACTCGAACAGGCCGGCAAGCTGGCGCGCCAGCTCGGCCAGGGGGCGAAGGTGGACGCGTTCGAGCTGAGCATGAATCGTGCGGCGGAAAGAGCGGTGCCGCAGGTAGCCGATATCTTCGGCAACGCGATCCGCAAGATGACGCTCGACGATGCGCGCGGCATCCTCACCGGCGGCGACCACGCGGCCACCGACTACTTCCGCCGCGTCGCCGGCGACGCGCTGACCGCGCGCATCCGCCCGATTGTCGCCAAGGCCACCGACAGCGTCGGTGTCACCCAGAAGTACAAGGCGTTCACCTCCGGCAGCACCGCTGGTGCGCTGGGTGGGCTGCTGGGCGCGGTGGGCGAGGGCAAGTCGACGCAAGGCGGCAGTCCCCTGGATCTGGACGATTACGTCACCGCGAAGACCCTCGACGGCCTGTTCACCGAGATCGGCGCACAGGAGCAGGCCATCCGCACCAACCCCGCCGCGCGCACCACCGATCTGCTGAAGAAGGTATTCGGGCACTGACGGGAGACGACTCCCGATGGCACATGCCGCGTTCACGCAGACGCGGGCAGGATGACCGGCATGGCGAGAATGAGGCAGGCATGATTCACGAGATTCTCAAGATGGGCGACCCGCGACTGCTGCGCATCGCGCCGCCGGTGCCGGCGGCGATGTTCGGCAGCGCGGAGCTGGATACCCTGATCGCCGACATGTTCGAGACCATGCATGCCGCCGACGGCGTGGGCCTGGCCGCGCCGCAGATCGGGGTGAACCTGCAACTGGTCATCTTCGGCTTCGAACATTCCGAACGCTATCCCGACGCCCCCGAAGTGCCGCAAACCATTCTGCTCAATCCGGTGATCACGCCGCTTTCGCAGGACATGGAAGTGGGTTGGGAGGGCTGCCTGTCCGTGCCTGGCCTGAGCGGCGCGGTGAGCCGCTTCTCGCTGATCCGCTACGAAGGCGTCGACCCGCACGGCCAGCGCATCGAGCGCACCGCCGAGGGCTTCCACGCGCGCGTGGTGCAGCACGAATGCGACCACCTGATCGGACGCTTGTATCCGTCGCGGATCACCGATTTCAGCAAGTTCGGCTACACCGAGGTACTGTTTCCGGGCCGGCCGCCAGCGGATACCTGAACGCCCCGCTCAAGTGACGGGCGAGCCTGCCGTTACCGAGGCCATGAGCCCACGTTTTGGACACCTGCATGGCGGAACCCACCGGCCGGGAAGCCGCGCCTTCCCGGGGGTTACCCGCGCGTGCGGGGGGCCATGCTCATGAACCATCACGCCAAGCCACCATCGGGCAACAACGTCGACTGGAGCCATCCGGAGCTGCAATCGCTGCTGGGCAAGACCGAAGGCTGGAGCCTCGACAACCGCGGCGTGTTCTCGCCAGTCCCGTGCGAGCTGCACATCGGCTGGGGCGCCGGCGCGGTGCGCGCGGCAACCCTGGTGTTCGAGCGCGACGGCGTGATGGTGATCGAGGCGAATTTCCTCATCCAGATCGGCGAGAAGCTGCGCGTCGACCGCATCGTGCTGGGCTCGCTGCGTACCAACTGGGGCACCGTGGTGGAAGGCCGCGAAGGCCACCGCACGGAAGATCGCGCCAACGGCACCCGCGTGTACTGGGTGCACGTGCGCTGAAGCCGCGCGGGGCGGTGCCCG
>CALCWL010000347.1 GCA_937906285.1 uncultured Rhodanobacter sp.
AGGAGACGATGAACAAGGGCCGCGCGCTGTTCCGCGCGGTGGCGCAGGCGGCGAAGGGATTGTAAGCATCGTTGAATCCGGCATCCGGACAGGGGAACGACGTGAAATTGAACGTGATGCACCCGACCATCGAGGAGGTATTCAAGGACTTCTACGCGGTGCCTGCTTTCCAGCGCGAGTACGTGTGGAAGGACGAGCAGGTGCGTACGCTGCTTGAGGACGCCTTCGATGCGCTTTTTGACGAAAACGGCAGCCCGATCGATACCGAGTACTTCATCGGCAGCATCGTCGCTTACAGGGAAAACGACGTATTCCAGCTGATTGACGGGCAGCAGCGCGTCACCACCTTGTACATTGCCCTCTGCGCGATCCGCGACACCTTGCAGATGCTGGATGATGGAAACGAGCAAAGCCATCTGCAAAGCCTGATCCGGGATACATACCAGGACGACTTGGGTCGTACCCAGCAGCGCTTTCGGCTGGTGCCTTTGTACGAGGATGCCGGTCAGGTGCTGCAGTTGATCGGGCTGGGCCGTTTTGCCGAGGCGACCGAGGGAAAGAAGCCGCCAGCTTCGGCACGCAACATGCTCGATGCCTATCGCGTGACGTTGGAATTCCTGGAGCAATTCTCCGGTGACACGCAGAAGATCCGGCTGTTCCAAGCGCGGCTGACCCGGAAAGTGCGGCTGGTACGCATCGAGACCGCCAACGTGTCCGAAGCGCTGCGCATCTTCGAGACGATCAACGATCGCGGGATCGGCCTTAGCGCGGTGGATCTGCTGAAGAACCTGCTGTTCATGCGCGCGCCGAAGGCGCAGTACGACGCGTTGACCAAGACCTGGCAGGAAATGGTGCGCAAGGTCGAGGACTCGCGCGAGAAGCCGTTGCGTTTCCTGCGCTACCTGGTGCTGTCGCGCTATCCCGACGCGCGCCGCAACGGCAAGCCGCTGACCGAAGCGGATCTGTACCAGTGGATGGACGCCAATCAGGACAAGCTTGGCATCGTGGCAGACCCGCTGGCGTTCGCTCGTGGCCTCTTGTTGGCGGCTGACGAGTACCACCAATTCGTGGCCCAGCCGAACCGGCACCTGGCCCACATCACCCGTCTGTCCGGACGCGCGCGCCAGCACTTGATCCTGATGCTGGCCAGCAAGCAGCTCGACGCGGGACAGGTGGAACGCTTGTCCGCGCGCGTGGAGGCGCTGTTCGTTGCTTTCCTGCTGGCCAAAGAGCCAACCAAGGCGCTCGACCTGATTTTCTCCAACGCGGCACCTCGCTTGCGAGAGATCAAAGTGACGATGCCGGCCACGGCGTTTGACCAGTTTCTCGCAGAGTGGATCGAACCAGAGATTGCCAAGCGTGCGACGGGGGCGGTGGAAGCGCTCGGCACGCTCGGCTTGGAACGCAAGACGATGGTGCGTTTCATTCTGTCGCGGCTGGCGCAGTATGCCGATGAGCAGGCGTCGGGCGTAAGCAAGAGCCTGCAGAGTTACTGGGAGCACGAGATCGAGCACGTGCTGCCGAACACGCCTACCGCGGCTATCCTCGCTGCGTTCGACCAGCCGGCTGGCTACCATCAATACAAGCAGCGGCTGGGCAACCTGTTGCTGCTGGAGAAGGCGATCAATGTGGTGGTGGGACAGGATTTTCTCGCCGAAAAGCGATCGGAGTACTTGAAGTCCAACCTCCTGATGACGCGCGCATTCGCAATCTCGCAGTCGGTGGGGGTGAATACCGCCTTCAGTCGCATCGCGCGCTTTTTCACGGCCTATCCAAACGAAGTCCACCCGGCGTGGGACAGCGCGGCGATCATGGCCCGGCAGATGGAGCTGGCGCAGTTGGCTGGGGTGGTGTTCGGCTACACGCGACTGTAGGCGTGGGGTTTGGCGGGCGGCAACCGCCAGAGCAGGCACGCTTCATGCGAGCCATGTCCATTCCGTACGGCCCTTGCTCCCATGTCCCGGCGTGGACGCAGGGAGGCACGTGTGCTGGATGACGGGAAGTATTCCGCAGCGCACGGGCGGTCAGTGTCAGCCCGGGTCCCGCGATACTCCATGCACCGGCCGGCCGGCGAGCCGGGCCGCGTAGAGCGCGGCGCCGTAATGCGGGGCGTGCAGCGGCGGCCGCAGGTCGAAGTGGGGGCTGGCGGCGGCAAGGGCCTCGCGCAACGGCGCCAGCAGCAGTTCGTCGGCGTTGAAGGCGCCGCCGGAGTGGGACACCGGTACGG